>JACNJI010000211.1 GCA_014382645.1 Verrucomicrobiota bacterium
AGGAAATTTTCCCGTTGCGGCGTGGATGAACCCGATCCAATTGCGACAAGGAGGCATTGTTTGTCTGGGCCGTTACAACTTGGTTCACGGATGGTATCTGGATATGCTGGATAAGGGCGTGTTGCGGATTGAGACAGTCAGTCCCACCAATAAATTCAATGGGACCGTAGCTTCGAAACCGGGTATCATCCGGGTGAATACTTGGCAGCACGTGGCGGCGGTGGTGCGACGTGGGGAAAATCAAACACGATTGTACGTCAACGGTTTTGAGGTCGCCTCCGGAACCGTTGCTCCCACTAATTTGGACAATCCGACGGTGGCTTTGCACATTGGCCGGATACAGGGCTCACGGCTTTTCAAGGGACAGATTGATGAGGTCTGTTTTTACAAGCGAGCTCTGGACGTGAAGGAAATTCAGGCCCTCTTGGAATCGGGGAAACAATTCGTACGGGAACCCCTGGAATCACCGGAGGAACTGACCTTGAATTTGGGCGGCCGCGAATTTACCGGAACTATTCATCAACCGGCATTTTTGGGAGTTCGCTTACCAGCGGGGCCACTGCAGGTGAGCGCTCGCTATGGAGACGACTTAACCCCTCACCGGATAGTCCTTACGCCAATGTCTGCGAAGACTGACCTTGCTATTCGATATAGAAAATTTGAACAACGGGGGACCGCTCGCACGCCGCAGGAAATCGGCGTGTACCTCGATCAGTCCGGCAAGCATCCTTACAAGTTGGTGGAGCCGATCACCGTCCCCGTCAAAGAAGGCCCGCAGCAATTTGAATTATTCGGCATCCTGGAAGATCACCTCGGCGTGGTTTCCGAACCCATTGTAGCCGAAGATCGAAGCCCCGGTTACTGGCTGAAGTTCCGCACGCTATCGATCGTAAATCACAACAAGCTCAAAGGATTTAAACTGCCTGCGCGATTTGCGACCACCGAACCCATTTTCCTTGTGCGGCCTGATGAGCAATGGATCAAGGCGTTTGGCCATACTCACGGTTTAATCCCCTCGGCAAATGGAAACAACGGCACGCACGGCAATGAAGCAAAAGGCCCCGCGGTATATCCCGAAGCGATGAAAACACATGGCTATGTGGTTATCGAAAAGGTGGAGTTTGAAGCGCCGTTTTCTGAAAGTTGGCCACCTCCCTCCCTTCAGCCATTCTTAACAGAGGATAAGTTAGAGCGAAAAGATATGACGGGCAAGTTGAAGGCATTTGCCGCAAAGGCTTGGCGTGGACCGCTGACCAAATCCGACGCGATACATATAGATAAGGTATGGGCGGAAGAAATTAAGGCGAGTAGCAGTGACCTTGAAGCCCTGCGAAGCTCAATCGTTACAATCCTTAGTGACCCACGGTTTCTGTACCTGCGACAATCAAACAATTACGACTTAGTCTCCCGCTTGTCTTACTTCCTGTGGAACGGGCCGCCGGATACGCCGTTGACCACGTTGGCCGGTGAGCAGGAATATCTTGGTGACTCCGCGATCGAGCAGCAGGTGGACCGTTTGCTCGCTGACAATCGAGCACGGCGGTTTGTGGAAGACTTTGTGGCGCAATGGATCGATTTCACCCGCTTCGATCAGATCGCGGTGGATCCGAATGACTACCCCGCATTCAAAGACCGTGGCATGCGAATCAGGGAATACATGAAGCTGGAATGCATCGAATTCTTTGCGCGCGTTCTCAACCATGACCTTAGTTGCCTCAGTTTTCTTGAATCTGATTTCGTTATGGTGAATGAAGTGCTGGCTGAGCATTACGGCATCGCCGATGTCTACACACCAAAATTTGTGTCCGTTGACGCGCCTGATCATCGAGGGGGCGGCGTATTGGCGCAGGCTGCGGTCATGCTGTCCCAATCCAATGGGCAGGATGCCCACGCAGTCAACCGTGGGGTTTGGATACGTTCGCGACTGCTGGGTGATCCGCCTTCCGATCCGCCACCGGATGTGGCTTCATTACCGGAACCGTCCAGCGATGCCAAAGCCAGAGTCCCAGTATCAGTCAAGCAAAGATTGGATTTGCACCTTAAGTCAGGCACAACGTGTTACGACTGCCACAAGGATATCGATCCATGGGGCATTGCCACCGAAGGCCTCGATGCGGTGGGCCTACCGCGGAAATCAATCAGGAAAGCTGGCCCAGTTGTTAAAAAAGTCACAATTGACGAACAAGAGATCGACGGCCTGTTGCCCTTGAAAAAATTCCTTCTCGAAAAGCGTCACAAGCAATTCGCATATGGCTTTACCCGTCATATGCTTTCCTATGCTCTGGGCAGACCGATCACCTTTCGTGATGAGCAGACCGTGCTAAGTCTGCAATCGGAATTCGAAGAAAGCGGATACAAAATGCGAAGCCTGATCAAAGCGATTGTCACCTCAGACATTTTCAGGTGCAGTTCACAATCAAAGGCTCAAGAATGATCGTTGCGCCAAAATGGGCAGATATGCAGACTGACGTTGATGCCAAGAGAATGAACATTGATCGCCGTACATTTCTTCGGGGCGCTGGCGGGGTGGCCCTGAGCCTGCCATTCCTCGACTGCATGGCGACTGATCGAACGATTGAAATGCCCAAGCGACTCCTGGCCCTGTACGTGGGGCACGGATTCGCCCTGCATGGTGATTGGAGTTGGTACCCGAAATTGGTCGATGGCCAAATGCAATTCGGCAAGTCGATGGAAGCCTTTAACCCGTTGACCAAGCGTATTACCGTTTTGCAAGGATTGGAGCATCCCCATTGCGTGAGCGCCGGCGGACACAGTACCGCGGATTCATTCCTTACCGGCAGTAACCCCGCCGCAACGGTGAAAAGCCCGTCGTTCGACCAGGTTGCCGCGATGACCCACGGACATAAAACGCGTTACCCAAGTCTCGTGCTTGGGAATGAAGGAGGTTTGGGCGGCGAAGGGAGGTCGAACACGCTTTCTTACAATCAATTCGGCCGCGGCATTCCTTCCTCGAACAACTTGCGTGGATTGTATGACGGAATGTTTAATTCCGATCCGCAACTCCAAAAAGGGCAACGTTCGCGACTGGCATCCGACAAGCGTAGGCTCGATCGCGTTCTGGAGTCTTACCGCGAGATGAAACGCAAGCTCGGACGCGACGACTCGCAGAAATTGGAGCGGTACATGCAGGCATTGCGAGAAGTGGAGAGGGAGATTGAACGCATGGAGCGCTGGACGGCAACTCCCAAGCCAAAGGTGCCCACGGACGAGTTGGCCCTTAACGCCTCCGTGCAAGATCCGGCGGCTTTCATCCGCACGATGTACAACCTCATCTATCTGGCGTTCAAGACAGATTCAACCCGTTATGCGACCTACATGCTGCAGAGCATGAACAGCAGCAAGTGGGACAACGTTCCGATCGCTCTCGGGCTCGGTGTCACCCACCATCTGCTGGCCCACAACGCGGTACAAGGAGGTGAAAATCTGGTTAAACTTGGCAAGTACGACAAGTTTCAGGCAGACCTTCTGGCTGAGTTCATAACCAAGCTGGCGGACACCGCCGAAGGTGAAGGCACGATGCTCGACAATACGGTTGTGCTCTACGGCAGCAGCAACAGCCAGACACACGTCAACACCAACTATCCTATGATGTTGGTGGGAGGCGAAAAACTTGGCCTCAAACAGGGGACGTTCCATGATTTCGGCAAAAAGGCTCCGCCGCTGTCCAACCTCTACCTAACGCTGACAAACGCGTTGGATGTTCCCGCCGGGCGATTTTCCGATAGCAGCGGAACTCTTTCACAAATCATAGCTTGAGCAGCGGTTGATATTCATATGGCTCCATCTAAAAAGCGCTTGTTTCAGAAAAATAGCAGGTTGAAGCCATTCTTTCCTTTGCTGCTTTTTTCGGCCACATCCTGCCTGGCCGGCTGGCCGAACCCGGCGAGGGCCGAGACAATCGAGGCCGACCTGCTCGTTGTCGGCGGCACCGAGAGCGGCTGCGCGGCAGCAGTTCAAGCGACCCGCATGGGTGTGAAGAAAATCGTCCTGGTGAACGACATTGAGTGGCTGGGTGGACAGTTCAGTGCCGAGGGGTTGGGTGCCATTGATGAAAATCGGGCCCATGGCTACGACGGCTCAGTGCCGATTCCTCGCTCGGGTATTTTTCGGGACGTAATCGACGCAATCGAGGAACGGAACGCCAAGCTCTACGGTGGCGTTCCCAGACCGGGCAACACCCGCGTGATCACCACCAGTCGCCCCAAGGTGTCCGAAGCCGTGTTTCGGGAACTTCTGGCGCCTTTTGAAAAGACCGGACAACTCAAGCGATTCTCCAACTACCGCCTGCAAAGGGTTTTGACCGAGAAAAATTGTGTCTTTGGGGCTACCTTCCTTTCAACTGACTCAGGAGATGAGCTGATCGTCCGAGCCCGGCTCACGATTGACGCGAGCGACTGGGGCGACGTCATTCAGGGCAGTGGCGCCGAGTGGGACTCGGGACCGGACGCCAAGTCGGAATACGATGAGCCAGGAACTTGCCGAAGCCGCGATTGCCACCGGCCGTGACCAAGCTCGCTACATGGCCGACATCTGCCGCATAAGCTCGCTGCATCTTCGAGCAGTCTATCATCTGCAGAACGCCAAACTGCCGCTCTTCGGCTACAAAGCCTGGCCACTGGGCAACGAGCACTGCTGCTGGCCACCACCTGAAAAACTTGAAGACCTGGTGAAGGAAGCCGAGCAGGCCCTGGCTCTTGAGCGGGAATACATGACCACCTACGCCAAATGGGTCTCAGGCTGCGATGAACAAGGTCAGCTCTGCCTCCACCATCAGGGGGTGATCGAACCGTTCGCCGAGTTTGCGAAGACATTGAATGAACAGCTGCGTACGGAAACTGAGGAATATGAAAATGACATCACGTGAGATTATCAAACGGGCGGTCGAATTCCGTTCTCCGCCACGGGTTGGACTGATCTTTCCCAAGAATAGGGCAGAAACATAGAACCCAGAAAAAGAAGAGGAAAATGATTATGAAGAAAGAAAAACTGAACCTACCCGCGAAGATGAGAAACTCGATGTTTCTATTTCGCATGGTGATATTGAGACAGGAGATAGGAGACAGAATGAATTCAAAACTTGCGCCAAATAGGCTTGCGGAAAGTTGCGAGAGGCATTTTTTCCATTCTGAATTCCGTCTTCTGACTCCTGAATTCTGGATACCTGAACTGTTACGCGAAGAAATCAACCATTACCGTACAGGAGGTCTGACATGCTGAAAAAAACGAAATCGTTCACGCTGCCGGCAGGTACGTTATGCTTGTTCCTCCTGCTGGCGGGAGCGACGGGCTGTGCACCGGGCGCATCCTCACTGAGAGTGCCGGCCGCGGCCCCGGCCGGGCTGACCGAGTTGCGTCGGAGCGAACTGCCGGACATGCCGCTGCGCGGTTACGGTTCGCTCGGGGGCGAATTTGTCGAGTATGCGCTGGCGGGCGGCAAGGAGTCGGCGGCGTGGCTGCGCCTGCGCTGCGCCACGGCGGGGAAGGCCCGGACGGCGTTTGCGAAGTATCGGTCCGACCTCCGTTCCCCGGGCGGGGGGCGCCAGACGACTGCCACACTCCCCGCCACGCCCCGCCCGGTGGCCCTGATCGACGGCTGCGGCGTTATTCTCGCCGCGCGGCAGAACCGGTCGGTGCTCATCGTGACCGCTCCGGGCACTGCGGAGCTCGAAACGCTGCTCGACGCCCTGAAGCTCGACCTGGCCGCCGATCTCGACTTCAGCGGCGCGCCTGTCCCGTACTTCCTGGACAAGTTCGACCGCTGGGGGTTCGGGTTCTGGTGCAACCCGCCGCTGAAGGCGCCGGAGAAGCAGGAGGCGACCTACGATGTCCGCGAGAAATTCGCCTGGGCGAAAGCGATGGGCGTCGGTCTGCAGATCGACGTCGGGCTCAACTCGACCGTCAGCGCGGCGGGGATTCTCGAAGACAAGAGCAAGCGTTGGGCGCTCGAACTGGCGCGCGAGATGGGCATCCCGGTGACGGTTCAGATGCAGGGCCGGCCGGCGCCGCAATGGATTGCCAACCGCTTTGCCGATGAGATGGCGATGACGGTGCCGCAGTTCATCGGGAATTGGTCTGGCGGCGTCAACGGCCACAACGGTTGGTTCGGCAGTCAGGGCAACAACCTCAGCTGGATCTCGGTCAAAGGCAAGGATCAGCTTTTGGCTGACCTTTACCAATCCGTGCGCCGGTATGGCGGTTTCACCAACGTGTTGGGTTACGGCGAATGGCACGGTGAACTCGGTAGCACCGACCATGCGAAGTTCATGGTTTACGGTCCGGTCGCCGATGCGCGTTACCGCGACTGGTTGCGCGGCAAATACGGCAAGCCCGCGACGGTGGACCAACGCTGGTCGGGCGGTCGTGGGCGGATCAAGAACTGGGACGATATCCGCCTGCCCGAGCCGGCGGAATTCCTGGGCTGGGGGGAAGAGGCGGGCGATTTGAAAGGCGAGGGGC
>JACNJI010000262.1 GCA_014382645.1 Verrucomicrobiota bacterium
TCTCGGCGGAAGCAGTGGCAAGCTTGTCACCTCGCACCTTCACAAGTTTGGCACTGATCTCAAGCTGATCCCCAGGCACTACGGGACTACGAAACTTCACCTTGTCGGCGCTCATAAAGAACGCCACCTTTCCTTCCGCTGATCCGCGACGCAGGAGCAACACCCCGGCCGCCTGGGCCATGGCTTCCAATTGAAGCACACCCGGCATTACCGGATGCCCCGGGAAATGTCCCGGAAAAAAGGGTTCGTTGATGCTCACGTTCTTTATCGCAACCAAGCTTTTCTCGCCATCAATGGACACCACTTTATCGATCATCACGAAGGGAAAACGATGGGGAAGCACATCAAGCACTCGTCGTATGTCGAGTGCGGTCTCATGAGCCTCTACATGAGTTTTACCTTTCTGTTTTTGGATCGCTCCAGCCTTCTTTTTCCCAGTGCCTGCCATACGCTCGGCTAACTTGGCGGTAATCTCAGAATTTAGAGCATGACCGGGGCGGACACAGACTAGATGGGCTTTTAATGACTTTCCCAGAAGAGTCACGTCGCCAATTACATCGAGAATCTTGTGTCTCACGAACTCGTCTTCGAAGCGGAGGGGTTCCTTAGATAGAATTTTGTCACCCTTGATGACAATGGCACTGTCCAAGCTACCGCCCTGAATCTTTCCTAATTTCAAGAGTTCCTCGATATCCTCAAAAATAGTAAACGTGCGAGCAGGAGCAATTTGAGTGACATAGGTCTCAGGATCAATGTCGATGGATAAATGTTGCACGTGAATGCCTCGATCATCGGCGGAAGTACAGGTAATGCGGAACCCATCGTAGGGGAGCGCTATAATGGAACGATTCCCTGATGTCACGGATATGGGTTCGTCCAAGACGAAATATTCCCGATCGGCTTCTTGTTCGACTGGTTCGGCCTCTTGCACCAAGTTTACGAATGGCCGTGCGGAACCGTCCATAATCGGAGGTTCGCTGGCATCCAATTCCACCACAGCATTATCCACCCCGCAACCGGCAAGGGCACTCATGACATGCTCGATGGTATGCACTTTGGCATTTCCTTCGCTGATGGTAGTGCTTCGCACAAAATCAGTCGCATTTTCAGATTTTGGCCGAATTTCGGGTTTCCCGAAAAGGTCCAACCGACGAAAGACGATACCTGCGTTCACCTCGGCAGGCTTTAGGGTGAGCGTAACAGCTTCACCCGTATGGAGTGATTTCCCCTTAAGGCTGCGTTCCCTTAAAATTGACCTTTGCTTAGCCGCCATACACGGGGAAATAGTCCTACGCGAAGCTTGTTGGACTGTAAAGCCGTAAGCTTGATGAAGTTTCTCCTCAAGGCTTGCAAGACGAGTCGGTGGCCAGTAAATACAAGATTTAGGGAAATGGCCATTATCAGTAAAACGAAGCGAAAGTACTTCAAGCGAATGTACTACCGAAAGATGGAGACACTCCTTCGGTCAAATTCATACAAGAAAACGATTAGCCGTTTCATAATAGCGATTTGCTTTGTCGTCTCGGCAATTCTTGCCGGACTGCTTTATCTCGGAAAGTAATTCCTAAGTGAACTGTGAGGTTCTCTTTTCACTCAGGAACAAGTGTTGCTTTGTCGTCGAATTCTCCAGACTTTAAAGTTTTAGACCAGGTCAGATAGCTAGCGATTTTATCCTCAGGAGCCAAGGTGTCGTCTCGAACAAAGTCATACAATCGTTCGTAGAGATTAACCTTTAGATAATTCCCTAAACGAAGGTTGGCTGCCTTATCCCCCATCAATACGGTAAGAAGAGGCCCTATCTCCATTGCTCGAGGATGTTGCTTGCCGAGGGTAACTCGAATGGAAGCTTCTCGAAACTGCTCTAGGATATCAAGGGTTTCGGCATCCTTCAAATCAAGATTGTTGTTAGCAATACCCAAACGAGATAGCTCCGGATATTGTTTGGAGTTCATCGCCTTCTGATCGATCAATTTCTTGATGGGACTGATGTCGGATACGAAGTTGCCGGAAAGAGCTAGTACTCGAAGTTCGCCCAGATTGGCAACGGGCTGAATGTCCGTGAAATGATTGTGCTGCAAATGGAGTTCGCGTAGCGAAGTCAGTTTCCTTAATGCACGCAAATCACCGAGCCGATTTTCGCTAAGGTAAAGGTATTCGAGATTGGTCATGTCGAAAAGCCCGCGAACGTCCGACAGGTGGTTGTCGGACAATACTAATCTCCGAAGAGAAGAGAAGTCCTTGAAATCGTTGGCGTTCTTTAGTTCGTTCGCTCCAAGAAGTAGAATCTGAATGCTCGGCAAATTAGACATGGAAGACAGTTCGGTGATTCGATTCTCGAAAAGATATAATTCTTTCAAACGAGAAAGACCTTGGAGTGCGCCAAAGGGATCATGATCGCGCTTCTCATTGCCGCTGAAGTCGGAAAAGGGTTCATTGGTATCGAAGGATTTGTTCTTATTCTGATCCTCGTAAGGTTCCGGCGCTCCCAGCTGGTTTCCTTGAAGATGAAGAACTTCTAGGTTTTTGAGTTTGGAAATTCCTTCGAGATCGAGAAGACGATTGTTGGAGGCATCCAACATTCGTAGCGCACTGTAATTGCCAATGCCACTCAGTCCTCGGAGACGGTTGTTCGCGACTCGAAGTTCCTCTAGTTTCCATGGCGCATTTTGCCGCTTTGTATGAATGGAAAGCAACTCGACCTTCAGTGCGTAGTTTTGCAAGGGTGTAAGTCGAGGAGACTCAGATTCTATTCTTATTTCATTAATCCGGCTAGTCATTCTTATGCCGGCCAAGAGACCTACGGAATCCAATTTCTTTAGGTCACGAATACGATTCCCTGACAAATCCAATCGGCGCAGGTGGGGCAATTCCGTAATCGGAGATATATCCTCGATATGGTTGTCCCTAAGAACCAGTGAAGTAAGGTTTTTGGCTGCTTCAAGGCCGGTCAGATCACGAATGCGGGCTCCACTCAATTCAAATCGCAAGAGTTTTTCGGCAACCAGTTCCTCAGTCAATTCACCTTGATCCACTAAAAGCGCTCGACTGAGGGCTTCCTCCAAGGCCGGTTCAGGAACAAAAAGAGGTTTTGCCTCGAGGGACAAGCATGCCAATACTGAAGCATACGCGATTGAACGCACAATCAAACGATTAGCGGACCAACCTCTGACGGGAAGAAGAATCATTAGATTATAAAGTCGACCGCGATCAGCAAAAGTTTAGCGAAAACGGGCAACAAGATCCTTTGATTCGACCGAGTCTCCTACATTCACCAAAATTGCGTCCACGACACCGTCGGCTTGAGCGTAGATAGTGGTCTGCATCTTCATGGCTTCAAGCACGGCGATCTTGTCACCCTTTTTAACGGACTTACCCACACTCGTGGCAACGCTGCTGATCATTGCCGGTATTGGAGCTCCGAGATGCATCGGATTGGCGGGGTCGGCCTTCTCTCGAGCCTTGGTGTCACCCTTGACGGACTTGTCGGGCACCAATGTCTGACGCGCTTTTCCATTGAGTTCGAAAGAGAGCACGCGAATTCCCTTTTCGTCTGGTTCTCCAACATGCAAAAGTTTGATAAAGAGGGTTTTACCTTCCTCGATTTCAACAGAAATTTCCTCGCCTGGCTCAAGCCCATGAAAAAAGGCTGTTGTGGGTAGCACGGAAACATCGCTGAACTTTGCCCGGAAGGCAACGAAGTCCTGATGCACTTTCGGGTACATGATATGGGAGAAGAGCTCGTCGTCACTCACTTTACGACCCAACTTCTTGGCAATGGCAGACCTTTCCTTCACGAGATCAAGTTTGGGTACGGAAGCCCCTGGCCGTCCATGGATCGGCTTACGCTTACCCAATATGGCTTTTCTTACCTTAGTGGGCCAACCACCGAGAGGTTGCCCTAGGTTGCCCGAAAGCAGGTCTATGACCGACTCGGGAAAACCGGTTTCTTCGGGGAGATTGACCAAGTCATCAGGCTTTACACCCTTAGTGATGAGGAAGATAGCGAGATCGCCGACGCTCTTGCTGCTAGGCGTCACCTTGACGATATTCCCGAGCAGGCGATTTACCTCTCGATAGGTTTTTACGACATCGGGCCAACGTTTGCCCAGGCCAAGAGCGGCCGCCTGCTCGCGAAGGTTAGTGTACTGCCCTCCAGGCATTTGATGCTGGTAGACCTCGGCGGTCCCAAAGGGGGGAGAACTGTCGAAGGGGGCGTAATACTGGCGAACCGCTTCCCAGTAAATCGAAAGTTCGTTGAGACAATCCAGATCCAATCCGGTGGCCCTCGGTGAATTGCGTAATGCATGGGCCACCGAGTTGAGGTTTGGCTGGCTGGTACCGCCCGACATCGAAGAAACTGCCAGATCTACCACGTCGACTCCTGCCTCAGCCGCTTTCAATACGGAGGCCGATGCGATACCACTGGAATCGTGCGTGTGAAAATGAATGGGTATGCCCACCTCGTTTCGCAAAGCCTTTACCAGCTTGTAAGCGGCGAGCGGATGGCAAAGACCGGCCATATCTTTAATCGCAAGCAAATGGGCTCCCATCTTTTCGAGCTCCTTGGCCATATCGACGTAATAGGAGAGCAAATACTTCTCTTCCGCTTTGTCCGTGAAATCGCCCGTAAAACATATGGACGCCTCGCAAAGGGACTGTGTCTGTTCGTTGACGGTTTCCATGGCCACCTTCAGGTTGGGCAGGTAGTTCAAGGAGTCGAAAATCCTGAATATGTCCATGCCCGCCTCCGAGGCATGAATCACGAAATCCTTTACCACGTTGTCTGGGTAATTCGCGTAACCCACGGCATTGGAACCGCGAAGAAGCATCTGAAAGAGGATGTTGGGAATCTTTTCGCGAAGGGTTCGCAATCGTTCGTATGGACACTCCCCGAGAAAACGCATGCAGGTGTCGAAGGTGGCACCGCCCCACATTTCCAAACTGAATAGTTTCGAAGCTCTCCGCGCAATACAGTCGGCGACCTTGAGCATGTCGTAAGACCGCATTCGGGCGGCAAACAAGGACTGGTGTGCATCGCGAAGAGTGGTATCGGTAACCAGCAAGCTCTTCTGCTTACGTACCCACTCCGAAAACTTTCCGGGGCCCATTTCAAGAAGTAAATCCTTAGTTCCCTTGGGAATTTCGGATTTGTGATCGTAGTCGGGTTCAATCAAGGGCAAGGGGGCACCGGAACGCTCCCTACCCTTTACCTGAGGATTCCCGTTCACCACGACATCTCCAAGGTAGCTCAACAGTTTGGAAGCCCGGTCTCGACGAGGTTTGAACCGGAAGAGAGCCGGCGTCTCGTCGATCATCGAGGTAGTCGCCTTTCCCGTGACGAATTTCTCTTGAGTAATGACGTTTTCCAGAAAAGGAATGTTGGTCTTGACCCCGCGAATACGCATTTCCCGCAATGCCCTGTGCATTCTATCCAAAGCCAGAGACAGGTTGGGACCCGAGGCCGTTATTTTCACGAGTAAGGAATCGTAAAAAGGCGTAATGATAGCCCCCGTCTCGCCCATGGCGCCATCGAGTCGTACTCCAAAACCAGCCGCCGAACGATAATTCAGAATCTTGCCGTAGTCGGGAGCGAAGTCCTTTTCGGGGTCCTCAGTGGTTACTCGGCATTGAACAGCGCAACCGTTGCGGGGGATTTGATCCTGTCGAGGAATAGCCACTTCCTCCCCATGCAAGGAAAAGCCCTCGGCAATTAGGATTTGAGAGCGTACAATATCTATACCCGTAATTTGCTCCGTCACCGTGTGCTCGACCTGGATACGGGGATTCATCTCGATGAAAAACCACTCTCCCGTATCCATGTCCAAGAGGAACTCAACCGTACCCGCGTTGTCGTAGCCAATTCCCTTGGCAAGCCTCACGGCCGCTCCGCACAGTTCGGCAACCGTGTCATCGGGCAACCCAATGGAAGGAGCAACTTCAACTACTTTCTGGTAGCGCCGCTGGACCGAGCAATCCCGCTCGTGCAGGTGGACCACATTACCATGCTTGTCTCCAATAATCTGCACTTCCAAATGCTTTGCTCGCCCAATGTAGCGCTCGAGAAACACCGCGGGGTTTCCAAATGCTTGATCCGCTTCGTTCCGAGCCTCCTCGATAGAGGCCATCAAATCCTTTTCTTCCCGCACTACCCTCATTCCTCGACCTCCACCGCCGAAAGCCGCTTTGATGATAAGGGGGAAACCGATCTTCTTGGCCCACTTTCGAGCCTCGGCGGATTTGACTACCGGATCGGGCGTGGCCGGCAAGGTAGGCACACCCGCCAGATCGGCAGCCTTGCGGGCAGCTACCTTGTCGCCCATCTGCTCCAATAGTTCGGGCCGCGGTCCGACAAAGGTCAGTCCCGCCTCGGCGCAAGCGTGAGCGAAGAGAGCATTTTCGGAAAGAAATCCCCAGCCGGGCTGGATGAGGG
>JACNJI010000373.1 GCA_014382645.1 Verrucomicrobiota bacterium
GGTAGACCGGGGGAAGATCCATGGTCCAACCGACCGGGACGGCGGAAAGGAAAAAGAGAAAAGGTATGTGGAGGAAATGGGGAGCGGATTCGAGGGAGCTCAGGATACTACCGCCATAGCCCTTGTGGCGCTTCATCACCTCTGCGTCGAAGTCGGGAATCTTGGCCTTTGTGGTTTGCATGAGGGCTACGGTCTTCTCGACCACCAACGGGTGCTGCAAGTAGCAGAGCACGCGACAGAGTTCCTCGTTGAGGTTGTCGTCCTTGGAGGGGAAGTGAGGATCCAGTTGGTCGCCGATGGCTTTTACTTGGCCGGCTTCCGGCTTTCCGCCACGGCTCATAATCACTCCATAGGTTCGCAACAGAGCCAGCTGGCCCGTTTTGTCCAGTTTGTCGAAGTCGACTTTCAGGAGGCGCTTGACGCTGGGCGCCAAGCTGGCTTCGAGATCGCTTCGGGCCAGACCAAGCAGGGCGTGAATGGCCGCAACGTCGTCCTTTTCCGAATAGGCTTTATCCGCCCATATCTTGGTATCCTGCCACTCCATGGCAATGCGGGCGGCATAACGCAAATGGTAATCCGCGCTGCTCAGATAGGGCCAGGCTGCATCCACAGCTTTTGGGTCGGGATGACCATGAAAAGCCTCAAGCATGTGACGGGTTCCGCGTGCCTCCGCGTGGGAGCTAGTGCTGTCCAGTTTTGACAAGGCAGTGGATGCCGTTCCTTTGTAGGATACGCGGTAAAGGTAGGATTGCCCACCGCGGCCGCCGACGCAGAAGTACATGTGGCCATCCGGGCCTATATCGATGTCGGTCAGTGACAGCGAGCCCTTGGTGTTGGAGATGAACTCGCGTTTTTCGCCGACATAGGACGATCCTTGCGGCTTCAGGTGGATCGAGTACATGGTGGCGAAGGTCCAGTCACAGATGAATAGGGCGTCGCGGTAATGGGTGGGAAATTTCGTGTCGGTGCCTGCGATTACGCCGGTCGGGCAACCGGGTCCGACGTCGACCACCGAACCCACGGTGTCCGGGAAATATTCCCGCCATTTCTTGGAGGTGGCCCGCCAACCGCTTTCGCCTCCGGAAACGCCGTGATTGACGCGGGTCGGGCGGTACCACGGGGCGCCGATGTCCCATTCCATGTCGGCATCGTAGACGAAGAGCTCGCCGTCCCGATTCAAGGCGAAGTCGACCGGGTTGCGATAGCCCATATTGAGGACTTCCCGTTCCTTGCCGTCCGGACTCACTTTCAAGACCCAGCCACCGGGAGCCTGACCTCCTCCATTGTGTCCATAGGCGTAATTTTGCAGAAGGTAGTCGTCCTTCCAGCTGTCCCGTATGCGGGTCTTCTGGTACTTTGGCAGCGGGGTCATGTTTCCCGCTATGACGTACAGGCTTTTGCCGTCGGGAGAGACAACGATGGAGTGGGGTCCGTGTTCGCCGCCCCCATTCATTTCCGCGAGGAATTCAGTTGGTCCTAAATCTCCATTTGGCAGGACCTTGGCCCGGGAAAGGCTGCGATTGCCCATCATGTAGAGGTGATCGAAGGCATAGAGCATGCCCCACTGGGACGACTTGACGTCGAGCTTCTTGATCTTGCTTTCGTCGAAGGCCTCGCCTGGCTTGGGTATCTCGACCGAGAAGGTGCCGGCCCCTCCTTGGTCGGATACCGACAAGCGGCCTTGGCCGTCAAAGGCCATCGCTATCCAAGAGCCATACTTTCTCTTATCCACCTTGTAGATCAGGTCGACTTCGAAGCCCGGTTGGACGTTGAGTCCCGTTGAGGGATCCTCAACAGATTTTTCCAGCGGCGGCAACTGGCTCTGGCCAAAGGCGCTCGCCAAAGAAAGTGACAGGGCAATGCAGGTGAATCGTAAGGTGGTCATTGGTAACTTCTAGGTTGTGTGTTATCGGATGGTCGAAATCAATTAGCGCCAGATTGGATCTACTTCCAGTCATTTCGCGCGATTTTTTGATTCTTTGGGATGGAGGGACTTCCGGAAACCTCCCCCTGTTGATGATTCTGCTTTGGGCAAACTTGCCGTTTACTTCTAAAGTGTGTTATCAGAATAAATTCAAATCATGTGACGATACATTGGTAAACGAATACCGCATCATTAACAAAAAACTATCCATTGCATTGGGGTCTTTACTAATGTTGAAGCAGGCGACACGGACAAATTGCCGAACACGGTTCAGAAGCGCCACTTGGCTTTTGGCCATGATTGCCTGGTTCGTGGTTGGTTGCGACCAAGGCCCGACACTAGGAGACGGCAATTCCGCAACACCTAAGACAAAACGCGAGGCAACCGCATCCCCAATCGTTACGGCAGCCCGCAGTCAGATTGGGAAAACACTAAGTTATTATCCCACTTACGTCGGATTGGCGTATCCAAATGGTGACCTCCCCATTGAAACGGGAGTTTGTACGGACGTCGTGATTCGAGCTTTACGCGATGCATGCAAGATCGACCTGCGGAAACTTTTGCATGAGGATATGAAAACTGCCTTTTCCGCATACCCAAATATCTGGGGCCTCAAGAAACCCGACCCCAACATCGACCATCGACGCGTCCCTAACCTCAAGACCTATTTCAAGCGTCGGGGTTGCTCCTTAGTCGTGACTCGGAAAGCGAAGGACTATCTGCCAGGCGACTTAGTCATATGCACGGTGGGCCGTAATTTGGCGCATATAATGATAGTGAGCGACAAGAAGACCCCCACCGGGGTTCCATTCGTAATCCACAATATCGGCAGTGGCGCTCAGGAAGAAAACCGACTGTTCGATTTTCCAATTACAGGTCACTTTCGAATCAAGAAATAAACTAAAGCCAGATGGCCACGGATTATTGGCTCGCGCCAAATCCCGATTAACCGTGCCCCGCGGAAGCCTCTACTTTGCAAAGACCTGCTTGAGGAAATCGGTGTTGTTGATCTCCGGTTGCTCGTGACCAGTAACCGATACATGGCACTTGATGCCGACTTTTTCGCACTTTTCCTTGAGCAGACGCCCGAAACCGGCGTGGTGTATGCCGTCGCCCTTGATCACGGGCACGGGAGCGGGCTTGCCGTAGCGTATCCAGACGGGTGGGTCGTCCTTGGTGACATGAGTAAGGGGAGAGCACTCGATCGAAATAGCTTTGTATTTGTCCCAGTCCTTCATCAGATGCTCGTGGCTGATCGCACCCACGGTCTTCCAGATCATGGGATGACGGATACAGGCTAAGCCGATCTTTTCTTTGAGAAGGAAGGGGTCGAGCGTGGTTTGTCCGCCCATAGCCACGGCTCCGCAGACGCGTGAGGATTGGCGCAGGACGGGGTCCTTGCTCTTGGGGTCGGCAAGGTCGTCATGGTAGGCGAGCCACAAGCTGGAGGCGGCCCCGGCGGAACCACCGGTCACGGCGATGCGCTTCGGGTCGAAATTCCATTCCTTTGCCTTGGTTCGCAAGAATTGGATGGCTCTGGCAGCGTCGTGCACGGCGGCGGGCAGAAGTTCAGTGCCGGCCAGGCGGTAGTCGATCGAGGCATAGCTGTAACCATGTCTCTGGGTGGAAACGCTGGTTTCGTTTTTCTTGCCCCCAAGCCAGCCACCGCCGTGGATATGAACGAGCAGCGGAGTGGGTTCCTTGGACTCGATCTTCCAGAAATTGAGCTTCATGTCCTTGTGTGCCCCATAGGCAACGTGCTTGTGAGTCGGCTCGATCTTCTGGGCGCCGAGCGGCGTAAATAGCAAAAGGGCGAGGAATGGGGTAATGAATTTAGTCTGCATGGTTTCTTTATCCTTCTTTCCCTAATCCAAGTAAATCAAATCCGACTCAAAATCGTAATCTTTGAATTCAGCCCCCAGAATATCTCGTTCGCTGGGAAAGGCTCGCGGGTTGATTTCCACTATGGAAGTTTCTTTGATCGCATGACCAGCATTCGTGAGCCAACGCTTGGCCCGCTTGACTTGATCGGCTTGGGAGCTTTCAAGTGAGTCGATTCCCCTCTTGTTCTTAACCGGGGAGAATTCTTCCAGGCGATCCGCTTCCAAAATCAAGGGGTTCTTGGCCAAGGGTAAGGCATCGAAGACAAAGGTCTCGAACTTGACCGCATTGGGTTCCTCGGGAGTGGTCCGCTCTCCGGCTTCGTCGAGGTGGTCGACTTTTTTTTCCGCCCGGTGGTAGGGGAGCTTGATCTCCCCGCTGGCGAATTGCTCGATGAAGTCACGGCGCAGCACATGGATGGCCGGGCTGCCGGCCCGATACCTGATCCGCCCGTCCCCCTCTTTCTCCAAAGCCTTTTCCTCGGGCAGGTCCGAATACTCGATGATGGTGACACGATCGCCAATGGAAACGAAGTTGCCGAGTTTCTCAAAGGGTCCTGTCTTCGTTAACGAGCGGCTGGACATGTCCGATTTTTGCAGGTCATGAAGACCGATGAAAAGCGGGTTGATGACGCTGACCAAGGGGTTGTCCACTTGAAAATAGGAGAGATGTTCAATGCCTCGACTTGCCATGTCGGCAATAGAGCCAGAATCAATCAGGGCCTTGAGGGATCCACCGTGTCCATTCGGGGAAAGGGCCAAGCTGTCTTGGCTGGCGAGGAGAAGGTTTCCTTTGAAATCGGTCGCGGGCATTACGCCTTGGGCAAAGAACTTAATATTTTCTCGGCTCAGGCCATAGTAGGCATTTTCTTCGAAATGGGAAACAGTCGCCTCTAAGTTGAGCGGGCTGCACATGACATACCAAGGGATGGCGACTTCGTACTTCTCCGAAATACCCAAGATTTGCTCGGCGAAGAGCTGAAAGAGGGGTTTCCCCTTGATGGGGCTGACAGCTAACGTGCCTTTGGGGCCATCGTATCCCAAGCGCGTTCCCTGTCCTCCCGCTACCGTGAAGGCGGCGGTCTTGCCGGCCCGAATGAGTTTTTCCCCATGCACAAAGGCTTGCCCGTACAGTTTTTCCTGTTCCGGGTTTTCCGGGATTAATGGAAAGTAGGAGGCGGGGCCATATTCTTCAGGCAACCCGAATTGATCCTTCTTGAAAATGCATTCGTCTAGAGCCGCCTGCAGTTCGTTCCAATCTAGAGCATTGACTTGCTCGGCAAGCTGAGGGCTGCCTGCAGCCAACTCGTTCATGAGAAGCTTGTTCTTTTCGATAATGTCCATGATCTCGAATATCTTTACCCGCAAGGATTCGAGCTGGCAATTTTCAATCGGTGGCAAATTACGCACCCCATCAGCTATTTGTTTTTCGTCTGAGTTTTTTCTTCTTCGAGTAACTTCTTGAGGTGGGCAAGTTTTTCGTCGTTTTCGTAAAGATAGTCCTGCTGTGCCCGGTAGGCGTTGCCACGAGCCTCGACAAGTTTTTTGAATTCGGGATTCTCCTTGAGAGCCTTGCGGGCCTGGTTCCTCTTTTCCGTGATGTCCTCGTTGCTTACGAAGAGCTTGGGGTAGTCGCTCTCGAGCTTTTTTTGGGCGGTCTCGGCGAACGCCACAAGTTTACGATAGGCTGGATCGCCTTGGTGTTTTTTGCGGGCCATTTCCAAGGTAGCCTTTTTGCGGGCATCCGGTTGTTTCTCGATGGAGGGCTCTTTTTCCACTAGAAATTGGTCGAGGGCGCGGTTTGCACGAAAGGTGGCGAAGAGGGTTTCTTTGTAGACGGAGTCTTCTTGGTGAAGCTTTTTGCGTAATTTCTGGATCTTCTTCTGGAAGGCTTTGTGCGAACTGAAGGCTTCCGGGAAGCGTTCGATTTTTTCGGCGTCGAGACGGTCGATCTCCCCAACCAGTTTACGGTACGCGGGATCGTCGAGGTGGAAACGGGCATGCAGGTTGCGCTTGCGGATTTCATGCTCTTCTCGGATGGATTTTTTAACTGGAAAGCGACCTTTTGCTTTTTCGACATGGGCTAGGTTGGCCACGCGATCGGGGTGGCGTGATGCTTCGAATACCTGGAGGTTGTCGAAGGCAGCTCCCGCTTGATCGACCTGCAAGGCGAAATAGGTGCGTTCCTGGTCGATGATGGGATGCTTGGCGTAGACCAAGTGTTCGTAGTCTAAGTGGGCGACAATTTGGTCGCCGATGAACTCGATCGTCATGACGTACCATTTGCCTGGCTTGAAGTCGTAGGCGCATTCGCCGTGGCGCATGGAAAACCAGGGACCCCGGTCGTCCTGGGCGGTCTGGACGAAGAAGTGATCCCGGCGAATGTGGACGACCGTGTTGTAGTGCCCGGAGGCTCCGGTCACGAGGCGAATGTCCTCTGCGCCATCGAAGCGGAACTCGAAGCGGATAACGGCATCCTTGAAATTGGGCTCCTTGTAGAAAAGGCGCTTGTTCTGGCCCGTTATTTCGTTTCGACGCAGGATGCCGTCTTCCACCAGCCACTCCTTTTGGAAAAACCAGTTTTCGCTTACTTGTCCCTCGGA
>JACNJI010000375.1 GCA_014382645.1 Verrucomicrobiota bacterium
GACGAACGCACCCTTTCGCCGGGGCGCGGACGTGCGCCCAAAGGATGCAGCCGCCGTCGACGGTGTCCGGTTCATCCAGGAGGACAAGGCCCAGGCCTTCTTTCTCTACTTCGCGGCCTGGCTGGTGCACACCCCGATTCACAGCCGGAGCAAGGAACTCCCCGAGAAATATTGCAAGAAACTCGACGTCCCCTACCCGACCGACCCCAATGGATGGCCCCTCCCAGGGCAAAAGAACCCCTACTACTGCGCCATGGTGGAGATGTTCGACCATTATGTCGGGCAAATCATCCAATACCTCGAACAAACCGATGACCCGCGATGGCCCGGCCACAAACTGATCGAGAACACCTATGTTATGTTCACCTCCGACAACGGTGGCATGGAGAGAGTTCCCGGAGAGATCATCACGGACAACTACCCATTGGACAAAGGCAAAATCAACGCCAAGGAGGGTGGTGTGCGCGTGCCATTCATTATCGTCGGACCACGGATCAAGCCAAATCAGGAAAGCAACGTCATGGTGAACGGCTTGGACTTTTACCCGACTATCCTTAGCTGGACGGGAACGAAAAAGCCGAAGAAGCAAAACTTGGATGGCTCCGACTTGAGCCACTTGCTACGGCAAAACCCCAAAGAGGCGCGGTTGGTAAAAGACAAAAACGGAAAACCGAGAAACGCAATGGTTTGGCATTTCCCACACGGAGTGGCCCAGCAATCAACCTTGCGGATCGATGGCTGGAAATTGATTTACAACTACATGCCCAAGAGACCTCCGCTCGAACTTTATCAATTATACGAGAATTATCCGAACCCATCCAAACGGACGGACATCGAGGAAGCCAAGAACCTGGCAGACAAAATGCCTGAAAAGGCCGAGCAAATGCGGAAGGAACTCTTTCGCCGACTGAATGCCATGCAAGCGTCCTATCCCTATCGAAACCCTCATTTCAAGCACCCCTTACCCCACAAGGAGAAGGTATGCCAAGCACTCGAAAATGGCCGTGATGGAACGAAGGTTTGGGCCCGCTTCGAGGAAAGAGGCTCAAAAGTCGTCAGCGGTCAAATCGTCTACACCCTCAACGGTGGTGAAAAATCTGAGGAATGGTATCTTGCCCCTGCCCAAGTGGAAGGCGATCAACTGATTGGGAACCTACCGAAAGGTTCGACGCACTATGTTTTTAATTTCGTGGACGAGCACAACTTTCTCGTCTCTTACCCCGACATGCCCGACATGATGAGCGGAGGAAATGGACGGGGAAAGGCCAAGTACTCGGCCCAGGCGCTCAAGAAATAACAGGTTCTCCACCTGTCAGGCAGGCTATTTTCTCCCATTCGGTTTCACCTGAACAGACTAGGCTTTTGCTTGCCGTAAACCGGCATAGCGCCTTGTATATTGGGTCGTAAATTTGGCTAGAATAGTTTTCATCATCCTTTGTTCGGTCTGTGGGTTCGCCTTGGGCGAAAAACCAAATCCGACGGTACCGGAAGAGCAGTCCGAAAAGGGAGGAACCCATCTCGAGGAAACCCCCACCATCGAATCATTCTTCAAGGCCCACTGCACGAAGTGCCATAATGCCGAAAAGAAAAAGGGCGGAATCAATTTCTTGAAACTGACTGATTTCCGATTGGAGAACACCAAGCATTGGCAGGAAGCGCTGGACAACTTGCAACGGGGCGACATGCCTCCGAAAGAATCCATCCAACCGAGTATCGCCAACCGCAAAACCTTCGTGGCTAAGGTGTTGAAAGAATTGGACCAGGTCTATGCAGACTCCGACAAACGGAACTTCCGATTCAGCCGACTGACCAATAGTCAAATCGCCCGGACCCTGCGCGACCTACTACAGATCGACCGGGACTTCAGCGGCGACCTGATCGAAGATCCCGCGGGCAAGCACGGCGAGTCACTGAAATCGGAACTGGAACTGGAACTGACAGCCGGCCACATGGAGGTGTACCTGAGCGCCCTGCAAAAAGCCATCGATTTGGCTGTACCCGACTTGGACAAGCCACCGAAGCCGTACGTACGGCATGGAAACGACTGGGAAAAGCAGCACTATCTGAACCGCAACGACCTGGCTCACGGGAACCGCCGACACCATCCACCGTACACGTATTCAACGACCGTATCTACTATCTGGCGCTACGACAGCGAAGACATTGGCTGCATCGACGTAAAAACCGGCAAGTCCACCTTGGTCGAGGCGCCAATCCAGTTATTGGCCGACAAGATGGTCTGGAACAAGGTCGACTTTCAGTTCACCAGGGGAATCCGAAACTCCCGCGACCTCGGGGTTAACAAACGGGTGGGCTCGGTGCGCGGCATACAACGCGGCGGGTTCGGCCACAACAGCCCGGCCTACCCCGTTCGCCATGAGGACAAACTCTATTGGCAAGGCGGCGCCGGCGTGCTTTACGTCATCGACTTGACCAAGCCGTTTTCCCCGGACTCCTTGAGCTGACTGGCAACCGATCCCGTAGGCGCATCATGGACCTTTGGCGAACCCGCCATCGACAAGTCAGGCATCTACGTTCGCTCCCAAAGGGACTTGGTCCGGATCACTCCTTAAGCCTGCAAAGGAAAATGCGTGATTGGTTGAATTCCAAAATGATTCAGACGGTCTCTCTCACCCGAGACAGTTGCTTGAATGACCACTTATTCTAGCCCATGAATTGCTTGATCGAGCCGAGCTGATCAAACTTCTTACGGGACATCTCGAGATCCAGGTCTCCATAATGCTTGATCGGATTGCCGTGGGCGTTGAGCAAGGTGGTGTACAAGTTGCCCAAGGTCTTGTGGCCCTCGTCTCCAAGGTAAGGCAAGCGAACGTAGCGACCCGACATATCGAGGTTGCAACCGGAGCCGGCCATGATGAGGAAAGGTGCCTCCGAGCCAACGCCGTGGTGGGTTTCCCCGTTCTCCGGGAAATACATGACCATCGTGTTGTCGAACATCGTCCCTTTGCCTTCCGGCACCTGCTTGAGTTTTTCGATGATCGTCTTGATCTGGTTCACGTGACTGATCCGGATCTGCTCCCTGGTCTTCCAGGCGGGCACGCCTCCAAAGGCTTCGTCATGCCCCAAGGGGTGGATGCCGACCCGGTCGGTCTCATTTCCCGGCAGCCCGGTGATTGGCGTACCAAGGTCGTCGATCGTGTAGGTTACCACGTTGGTCAGGTCGGCCTTCAAGGCTGCGATCAGCACGTCCGTCATGGCTGCCTGCTTTTCCGGGGTGCTCGCATTCGGGCCACCGTTTGCATGCATGGGAGGAAGTTCGGGTAGGTGCTTGGCAAGCGATCCGGAAATCTTGATCAGCTTTTCGTTGCGTTCGCGAATCGATTCAATCGACTGAATATGCTTCTCTTGGCGCTTTCTTTCATTACCTCTCACGCCACTGGTCTTAAGGCCTTCTTTGCTCTGCAAAAACGAAAGCATGTCATTGTCCGAATTGACCGCTTCGGGATTAAGGACGGACTTGAAGAGCTCGCTTCGCGCCGTATCCGGATCTGCATAGCAGTAATTACGCGTTTGCGGCGCCGGAGCCGAGTAACCGTCGACAATACCCGTCCGGCCGCCCGCAAAGGACAGCTCGACGTGCCCGAAGGGCGAAGGAAAAAGCTTGGCCAATTCGAAATCAATCGTCGTACGCTTGATGGCGCTGAGGGTGTTCCGGTTTGATTTAAAGCAACCCATAACCGACGAGAATGACCAATGAACATTTTCACTCATCTTGGCCGAAAGTCCCTGAAGAATAGTCATGTGCTCCTTATGCGCATCCAGTCCGCGCAGCCATTTTGGAAGCTCATGCTTGTCCAGATCGACTTCCAGCGGTTCCTTTTTCTCGTCGAGCGCCTTGTCCTTTTCGGAAAAATCTGGAAGAGCGATTTCAGCCGGTCTGATCCCGCTCGATTTCCGGATAAAGATGAAACGCTTGGGCAGGTTGCCTCTGGCAGGTTCTGCAAGTAGAGCGGCAGGCATGGCCAGGGCGCCTGCGCCCAAGGCGGAGGATTTGAGAAAGTCTCTTCTAGTCGTCATGAGTTTGTTCCTTGATTGACTTACGGTACACAAAGGAGTCGGAAGTTAAAAGGGAAACTACAAGGGCATCGAAACTGCCTTCACTTTCAGCATAGGCTTGCTCGGCATCGATCAGGGTCTTCGAATCAGACAGGGATTCGTTGCGTCCCATGAAATACCGGAAGGCATGGCGGATGATGGACTGGCGGACCCGTCTCGATTTCCCCAAGCGTTCGGCAAGATCGATGGCATCCCTGAGCTCCCCGTCGAGCTTGGGATCGCCGGTGCCCTTGAGGTAACCGGCCGCATCCACCGGTTGGGTTTTGTAAACGTCCCGAAGATCCAGAAGGTGGTTGCGGTTAGGGGCCTTGTCGGGATTCTTCTTTATGAGATTCTCTGGACTTTCGAGGGATTCCAGGACACGAAAACGACCAAAGTCGTCGTAGGCTTCGAACGGGTATCCGAGCGGGTTCATGAGATCGTGACACTTCCAGCAATAACTTATTTCGGTGGCTTTGGCGAGGCGGGAGCGCAAGGTGGCGTGGTGGTCTTCGGGGATGACGGCATCAACCGTAATGGGAATGTCGGGTATGGTGCCGGCCAAGAGCTTTTCGCGGATAAACTTACCACGGATGACTGGGTCGGTTTCGGTATTCTGGGCATGAGCGATAAGCCATGCCGGATGGGTTAGAAAACCTTTGCGGTCGGGGACTTTTCCGGGTTGGACGGTAGCGTAGTCCCAGTTGATCAAGGGATAATTGAAAAAACTCGAAACATTTTCTCCGGGCATGAAGTCACTTCCGTAGCCACGGTACATGTCGAAGGGGGCGGCTTCCTTCTGGCCTTTGTCCAGTCTGGCGGTGATACTGGTCATGGATTTCTTGAACAACTGCAAACCAGTACCCGAGCGATTTCCGGATTCAAGTTTGTCCGGGTTGATGGAACGGATCTTCACCTCGCGAAGAAACTCCTTGTGTTTGCCGAGCTCTTCCAGATCAAAGTTCTTCCAATCGGTATCCTTGAAGTATTCGTAGATGCGCTTGATCCGGTCGGAGGCGGCTTGCATGCGCTCGTTGTCGCCGTCGTGAAAGACGTAGAATTTTTCCGTGGTGAGAAGTTCTTCGAAAACGTTTCGGTCACTCTCGAGAAAATGCGCGACGAGTTGATCGGCTTCGCCAAGTAACCGGGCCGTGGCCGAATCAAGCCGATCCACGCCGAAGCGTTTCTCATCCTTGAAGATGGTTATGGCCTTCGGGTAGCCGAAGAACTCCCGGAAAAACCGGAGTTCGCGGATTGGCATACTGGTGACGTTTTCCCGATGGTTTTTATCGATGAGTATCGGGTCGACCAAGTAATGGCGGTCCCGCCTTTTAAGCATGCGGGTAATTTCGCGACGATAATCATCGCGGGTAGTGAGGCGGCCATCTGCTGCTGCTTTCGCAAGCTCCTCGTCCGGACTCTGATCAGTCAGGGCGTAGGCGATTGCGTAGCTGGCATCCCGAGGCGACAGCATCCGGCGGCCATGCTCATCGGGCTCTCCGTTGCCAAACTCCTGACGGTAAACGAATTCGCTGGAGAGCATGACGGTTTGAATCATCTTTTGGATCGCCTTGAGATTGCCGAGCTTGGCGACGTAGGATTTTGCAAGGGCTAAGTATTCACCTTGTTCGTCGGCCGAGGGGGACCGTTCGAGAATTTGAAGAAAGAGTTGGTCCACCAGTTGGATCAAAAGCTCATCGGAAGGTGGGCCGACTTCGACCCGTACCCTTCGGAAATCATCGGTCCATTGCGTCATGCACTTGTCGATAACGGCAGTAAACAAATCACCCTTCTTGCGAAACTTCGTGAAGGCAGCATTGATAACCGTCATCTCCTCGTCGGCGAGCGGCTTGTAAACGCGTAGCTTGATTTTTGTGCCGCGCTCCGCCAATTGCTTACGCACCTCGGGCAAGTAGTCGCGGAGCATGGTGACGCGTCCCTGGATTTTGCGTTCGTGGTCGCCATTGTAGAACCACTGGCGCTCACAAAGGTTGCGAATCTCCGAATCGCTCAGGTCTTTCAGCTTCTGATTCAAAAGTGCCTGATACAAGGCGTCTTCGCCCCCTAGCTTCTGGAGGGTGCCTTGGGCCACATGAAAGGGAGCTTTCTTATAGGTCTCCCCCTCTTCAAGCTCTTTGGCTTGGTTGAGTACCACGGGAACAAACTTCGGCAGCAGCGACTCGTTTTCCTTGCCGTACAGATCCTTGCAAACCTCGGCGATATTGGTTTCGAGGAATACGCGCCGTGATTCCAAAGTGGCAACGTGCTGATCTTCCAGCGCCATGATTCCCACAACGGCAGGCAGGTACTTCTGCCTGCTCTTCTTGTGGCGCGGCACCAGGTAGT
>JACNJI010000198.1 GCA_014382645.1 Verrucomicrobiota bacterium
GGCAAACACGGCTTTCAAGCGATCGCAGATGATTGAGGCCGTATTAAAGACAATACGTTTGCCCATAGCCGTCTTAGGTACGTGGCGCTTGGACAGCTCAACAGGGCTCGCGGGCCCGCCAGCTCCAGACAACACGAAATACAGAAACACAGCAACGTAATTGGCAACATAAAAAACCGCCGAGGGGAACTGCCCCGGTACGTCCTCCCACATCCACACCCGCATTGCTTGAGGCTTAAAGGGATCCGGCCCGATAGCCTGTTCGATCCGATCGCCGGGTGCGAAGCCCGTCGGTTTATTCTTATCCGGAGACGGAGCCAGTCCAAGCAACCGCTGACCGCCTCGATTGCCTCCAGAGACCGCCCGCGACACGTCATTCACATAAGCACCGGGAGCGATGATGTAGCTCAACGGTTGAACATGTCCGTCCCGTGTATAGTTTTCCAACCGATACAAGGTGGGGCTTCCCGCGCTTTTCGCACCCCACCAGAACCGTTCGATCTCGATCTCTTTGGTTCCGTCCTCATTCGCTTTGAATTTCGTGATGAGGTACCATCGATGATTCCCCTTCGGGGTCTTTTCCGACTTTTCGTTGACGGTGAAGTAACGTCCAAGAACATCCTCTGTCCATGGGCAATCTTGATTACCCCGGATCAAACCTCCGAATTTTCGTTCGGTTGCTCCGTGGATCGGGTTTTTGATCAAACCGGTGGAATAATCCTTGTCTTCGAAGACGGACATCTCGGCGTCAGGGAGATCGAATTCGGAGCGCCCGGTTACGATCAGCACCTTCCCTTGGGTGATGTGCTTTTCGGGATTAAGGTTAATCAGAGGACGGGAATTCCCCAGCGTCGTGATGTTGGAAGCACCGTGGGCAAAGGTCAGTTTCGATTTCTCGGTATGGATGGCTTCCACAGTTCCTCGAAAGTTGTTGTCTTTGGAACGGATGAAAGCCCCGTAACAGTTTCCGTTTTCATCGCCCGCCGCGGAGTGAATATTGCTCATGTAGTTAAAGTCGCAGTAATAGATGTAGGTATCGCCGTGCGCGTATTGATTCCGGATTACTTTCACATCATACGTCTGGTTGTCCGCATGGCTGGTTTGCGTCATATGGATCAGGCCGGTGTTGCTTTTGTTCTGAGCGATGCCGCCGGCGATATGATCGAGGCTTGTATCTGCGACAAAGTAAAATAGCTTTTTCTTCGCATCGTATCCGAGCGACTTAACCACAGCACGGGTCACCCCACCGCCATATCCAGGTCCGCCATGGACGTTAAGGAATTGGCCGGGGACGAGCCCACGAACGGTGGGAACGTAAAAACGTCGATCAGTTCCCTTTTCCGTAGGTGCCTGAAGCCAATCGAGGTAACTGATCGAACCATAAATCAACCGGCTTTCCAGCAGCAGCATCGGATGGGTGCCCCAATGAGGAAGACTGTCGCCGTCATTAAGCCGCAATTCACGTTCAAGCTTCAGGCCAGACAAGGGAGGGACATGAAGCACAGGGCGTTCCCGGTCGGCCGTGAGTACGCTAAGTCCATGGCCTTGCTTCCACTGCTTCGTCTCAGCGGGAGGATCGGGAATCCTAGTCAGCGATTGAAGCGAGTCAGGCTTCAGCATGGGCCACACATGGGCCGGCACGACGAGCACACCGGCACGACCCTTAAACGCATCCTGGGCTTTCTGCCAGGTTTGCCGAGCTTCTTCGGGACGATCCGAGGGCCCGAATTCATGAAGATGTCGAATCCAATGGTCCGGACCATCGGATGTCTTGTCGTCGGCCATCGATAGTGGATTTGAGCAGGCGACCATGAAAGCCGCGGTCAGGATGAGAACATATCGCATGGGAAACTCCTTATGGGTTGATTGCAGTCCGTTTCAAAATAACATCCATTTCGATTGGGTAACCCTCAAGATTAAAATTGTGAATGTCACCCTAACCGCTTGCTTATATGAAGCAGGAACGTTCCAATCTATCAAAATTAAAATTATTTGAAGACAATTATTATGAACACTCATTGTACTGCCCGATCTATTGTTCTCACTGGTCTTTTTCTGCTCATGGCCAATGTCTTTCTCGCTGAAGCCGAAGAAGGCTTCGTGGATATTTTTGACGGAAAAACGCTCAAGACATGGGATGGCAATCCAGCCCACTGGAGTGTGAAGGATGGCGCTATCACAGGTGAATCCACCAAGGAAAACCCTGCCAAAGGAAACACATTTTGTATCTGGCGGGGTGGCGAGTTGGTTGATTTTGAATTACGGTTGGAATTCCGGATTGGTAATGCCGGGAATTCCGGGATTCAGTACCGCAGCAAAGACTATAAGAATTGGGTGATCGGCGGTTATCAGGCTGACTTTGATGCGGGCAATGGCTGGACTGGAACCTTGTATGAGGAACGGGGCCGTGGCGTTCTGGCCAAAAGGGGTAATAAAGTCATCATCGACGAATCCGGGAAGAAAAACGGCGCGGGGAAAACCACGGACGAAAAAACCATTCTTAAATCCATCAAAAAGGGTGAATGGAACGATTACACAATCATCGCTCAAGGGAACCATCTGATTCAGAAAATCAACGATCATGTGACGATCGACGTCACGGACAATCAAGAATCCAAACGGGTCATGAAGGGGCTTCTCGCACTTCAATTGCACGCGGGCCCCCCCATGAAAGTGCAATTCAAGAACCTTCGAATAAAAACATTGAAGTAGGCTTGCGAAAATTAAGTAAGGAACTCATGAAACATACACAACCCACCATTCTATTTTTCGTTTTCTCCATGTTTGTATGGGTCGGAACAACTGTATCGGCCGTCGAGCGCGACATCTTCGATTACGAGGGCCAGCGATCCGCGCCGGATACTATAACCAAGCTGGTCTTCATTGGAGATGGCGGAACTCATGGCGGGCGGGGGAATCATGAGTTTGTCGGGGGGTTTATCCTGATGGCGCGAGCACTTCACGAAGCTTACCCGAATGTGCATGCAGTGGTGCACTCGTCGAAAAACTGGCCGAAGGACTTTTCGCAGGCCGATGCGATCGTCGTGGGATTAAATCATGGAGAGCGGGCAGGAAAGGACCCGGAGATTGCCAAAGCGACCCAACGCGGCGCCGGTTTCATGGCCGTGCATTTCGGGGTTGAAGTTAACGCGGGAGTTGCCGGCAACAACTACCTTGATTGGATTGGCGGATATTTCGAAATCGGATGGTCGGTGAATCCTTGGTGGAAACCGAAGTTCAATCCAATCTCCAACCACCCGACGACGCGCGGACTGAAACCCTTCAGCCTCCGTGACGAATGGTATTACCACATGCGTTTCGTCAAAGACATGAAGGGTCTGACCCCCATCCTCTCCGCCGTCGCGCCTCTCAATACCGTGAGAAAAGAAAAGTCGGGGCGAGGTGGAAACCCAGATGTGTATAAGGCCGTCTCGAAAGGAAAACCGCAGCACGTAGCCTGGGCGTATGAACGTCCGGACAAAGGCCGTGGATTCGGTTTCACCGGCATGCACCTGCATGCGAACCATGCCAACGACAGTTTCCGAACCTGCCTGCTCAATGGTGCGGCCTGGGTGGCCGGCCTGATGATCCCTGAGGGCGGTGTTCCGTCGAAAACGCCAAGCGAAGACGATCTGAAAAAGCTAATACAAGAAGCGATCGCTGCCGTCAAAGCCGGACGGTAGAAATCGTACGCAATAGCGGTTTTTGGCGAAAATTAATTTAACTTTAATTGACACTTTTTCCCTTTATTTCGCGTAGTTGCTCAAATGGAAGTTTTATTCAGATTGTCGTTGATTGGCCTAATGGTCGGTTTTTTGCCGATATTAGGCTTTACCGAAGAACCACCGCCATCCTTTAAGCGCGACATTCTTCCCATACTCACCCGATACGGCTGCAACGCCGGCGCCTGCCATGGAAAACTCTCTGGTCAAAATGGATTCCGTCTCTCCTTGCGGGGATATGCTCCTGACTGGGATCACGCTTGGATTACCCGTGAGTTGAGCGGGCGGCGAGTGAACTATGCTTTTCCGGATCAGAGCACCTTTGTTCAGAAACCCAGCGGTGAATTACAGCACGAAGGCGGCATTCGTTTTCGGCGGGACTCACGCGCATGGAAAACCTTGGTGGATTGGATCAAGGTCCGGGCTCCCGGACCGATTATGGACGAACCAGTACTGGAACGTCTCGCCGTCTCGCCGACCGGCCGGACCATGAAGCTGAATGAGCATCAACAACTGATGGTCGAGGCGCGTTATGCCGATGGAGAGGTGCGGGATGTAACTTGGCTGGCTCAATTCTTCTCCAACCATGAAAGTACGGTCGCCGTCAGCGAAACCGGATTGGTTACCGCCCTTCGTCACGGTGAAGGTTCGATACGGGTACATTTCGGATCGTTAGTGGATGTCGTGACCTTCAGCATTCCTTATTCCAACCCGGTACAAGAGGATGCCTACACGGATCATTGGAATGCGATCGATAAGCCGATCTTCGAGAAACTGAAGACCCTTCGAATCCCTCCGTCGCCCGAAGCCTCTGCCACCGCATTTGTCCGAAGGGCTTATCTCGATGCCATCGGAACATTGCCTTCTCCGGATGAAGTCGCCGCTTTCGTTAAAGATACCAGACCGGATCGTCGGCTTCATCTAGCTGAACACTTGGTCCACAGGCCAGAGTGGGTGGATTACTGGACCTTGCAACTGGCCGACCTGCTTCAGAACCGCCGTGAACGTGATCATGATCACCGAGGAGTCAAAGGCGTAAAAGCTTTTCATGGATGGCTACGAAACCAGTTGAAGGCTGGTCACGGTTGGGATCGAATTTCCCGAAATGTGCTGACTGCAAAAGGCGATGTTCGCGAAAATCCGGAAGTTGGTTATTTCATGACCACGATTAGTTTCTCCAGCCTTGAAGACTCCACCCTGACCGAAGCTGTATCCCAAAGTTTTCTCGGGATGCGGATCGGATGCGCCCGGTGTCATAACCATCCGCTCGAACGGTATACCCAAGACGATTTTTATCACCTGATGGCCTGCTTTAAAAAAGTCAGCATGAATCGAGTCAAGCCGGAGAAAGGCGGGACCGAGTTATGGGTCAAAACAAAAGATCAGGCGAATGTCATGAAGCAAATCACCAAGTTGATTGATGAAGTGGCGAAAATGAAACAGGAAGGGAAGTCCAAGGAAGAGATCGAGAAGAAAAACAAAGACTTGGAGCATCAACGCAAGCGATTGACGGATCTGGCGGATCAGAAATTGACCGTCCGGCAACCTCGGACTCATAAACAATTGCCTCCTCAAACCTTGGATCGAAAAGCGCTGAAGGTGGAAGGTGGCGAAGATCCTCGGGAGGCTTTGGTTGACTGGATGGTAGGCCGTTCGGAATTTTCCGGAGCCATGGTGAATCGAATCTGGAAACATTTTTTTGGCGCGGGTATCGTGGAACCGGTGGATGACCTTCGGGATAGCAATCCGCCGTCGAATCCGGCCTTGTGGAATACGCTGAACAAATCCTTCGCCGATAGCGGTTTCGACCTCAGGCAACTCATGCAACTAATCCTGACATCTCGGGCCTATGCGCTTAGCTCTGACACCCTTAAGGGCAATGTGAACGACACCCGATTTTTCTCTCGTTATAGACCGAAACGTCTACCTGCCGAAGTGATGCTGGATGCGATCGCTCAAGCGACGGGCGTTCCTAGCCGGTTTGACAGTTACCCGGTCGGTCTGCGGGCCATTCAGTTACCTGAGCCAGATATCGATTCCTATTTCCTTTCCGTCTTTGGTCGCTCTGAACGGGTTTCCGCTTGTGCTTGCGAACGCGAAAGCGATGTGACCTTGCCCCAGATGCTACACCTGCGTAACGGGGCTGAAGTACAGCAGCGGCTTCATGACAAAAACGGGCGTCTGGCCGGATGGCTGCAAGAAAAGGATTTGGATAAGAGTATTCAGCAAATGTATGCGGTAACGGTAGCACGTAAACCGACTGCAGAGGAAACGAAGCTGGTTGGGGAGCTGATTGAATCAGGCAACCGCGAAGACGTTGTACGCGATTTGTTCTGGGCACTCTTGAATTCAAAGGAATTTGCTTTTAATCATTAGAGGAAAACAATGATCAAAATTATACCAAACACCTATTCTCGGCGAAGCTTCCTGCAGGTTGGGGCACTGGCCCCGTTGGGTTTGTCCCTTCCTGCGTTGTACGCTTCCGAAAGCCGGCCATCCGTTGCCCGAGCTAAGTCGGTTATCCTTATCTTTCTCGGCGGCGGTATTTCGCATCATGATTCTTTCGATCCCAAACCCGATGCGGTGGAGGACAATAGTCGACGCATTTACCACCAAGTGGGAACGAAAACTGCGAATGCTTGGGGT
>JACNJI010000377.1 GCA_014382645.1 Verrucomicrobiota bacterium
CCACTCGCAAGCTCATTACCGAAAAGGACGACTATTACTTTCAAGGTCCCACACTCCGCCGAATGACGGCCGAGCAAGTCTGGGATTCCTTCGTCACCCTTCTTGTCGAAGACCCGCTGCGCTACCGATCCGCCCCAAGTCTCACCCTACAAAACATCACTAGCGCCGAGACAGCCATAACCTTCGCCGAGTCTCTCACCCAAAGTACGGGAAAAGGCAAAAAGAAGTCCCAAGGACAGTTCCTCCTCCTCGACTCTCAAACTGGTGAAACCGTACTCCAAGGAGGAAAAGACATGGGTTCTTCCTCCGGAGATCCCGCCGCGCAACGCGTGACCTCCGGTCGGGGCAAGGAAAAGCTAATCCTTGCCCGTGCATCCGAATTAGAGCAGCCAACCCCGCAGGGGCATTTTCTACGAAAATTCGGCCAATCCGAACGGACCTACGTCGCGGGAGCTTCCAACCTGTCAGGCTCCGTGCCTCAAATCATGGAACTCATGAACGGTTTCGCGACCGAGGCCTTGATCAACCAAGATTCCTTGATATTCAAAAAAATGAAGGATGAGAGAAGTCCCTCAAAACGGGCGGAAATCGTCTTTCTCAGTGTCCTCAGTCGTCTCGCAACTCCATCCGAACAAAAACTCCTTCGCAAAACGCTACTAAAAAGCGACGAAGAGGATATGGCCGACCTCATCTGGGCCCTACTCAACACACCCGAGTTTTTCTTCATCAAATAACGAATCCTCAACGTCATGGAACCATGCACGACCTAGTCCGACAACTCGACGAATCCTCACGCCGTTCCTTTCTGGCTTATGCCGCCAAGGTCGCCCTTGGCGTCTCCCTTCTCCCACCCGCCTTTGTGTCGGGAGCACCCGGCGACCCGACCGTTCCGGGGGCCGCCGCGATGATGAAAAAGAAGGCACTCTGCGACAGCGTCATCTTTCTTTACATGCGTGGCGGAATGAGTCAGGTGGATACCTTTGACCCCAAGACAGACGACGCAACAAAGGGTTCCACTCGCCCCGTCGCCACCAAAGCCAACGGACTCCAATTATCCAACTTACTTCCTAAACTAGGTGAGCAAGCGAACGACTTGTCCGTTATCCGATCCATGACCACTCGGACGGGTGCCCATTCGCAAGCCTCCTACGTCATGCATACGGGCTATCGCCAACGCCCGGGAATGACTCATCCCCAGCTTGGTTCTTGGTCGCAGCATTTTCTCGGCAAGTCTCATCCCGTGCTCCCTTCCAGCGTAGTCATTTCAAGCGGCAACCCCGGCCCCGGGTTCCTTCCACCCGACCACAGCCCTCTTCCCATCGGCGACGCAAAAAAGGGGATCAAGGACCTTCTCCCCGATGTGGACAAAACCCGCATGGATAAACGCATCAACTTGGCCCGCCAGTTTTCTGCGGCATTTGAATACTATTTCCCTCACGAGGACGTGAAGGCCTACTCCGACTTCTACAAACAAACCGTAAAGTTCCTTTCCGGAGACGCCGCCGAACCTTTCGACATTTCCAAGGAACCCGGCAACCTCCGCAACCAGTACGGAAACCATTCATTCGGCCAGGGTTGCCTACTCGCTCGTCGACTTGTAGAGAAAGGCGTCCGCTACGTGGAAGTAAAATCCCGCAGAAATTGGGATTCCATGCATGGCGGAACCGGCCAGCTCAACGCTCTTGCCGATGAGCTCGATGGAACCGTCTCTGCTCTCATGACCGATCTCCGGGATCGCGGCATGCTGGAGCGCACAATGATTGTAATCACTTCGGAATTCGGGCGGACCTCTAAAGTCAAGGGGAACGGCGGACGAGACCATCATCCAAACGGCTTCTCTTGTGCTCTAGCCGGCGGCGGAATTAAAGGCGGCCAAGCCATAGGAGCCACCAATGAAAAAGGCCGAGAACCGGATCCGAAGTTCGAACCAAAGGATCTCCACGCCACGGTCGCGACCGCCATGGGCATGAACGTCGAGAAGCGCTTTCATCCCAAAGGCGGCGGACGTCCCTCCTTCGTCGGCGGACGAGGAAAGCCTATAATGGATTTGCTCGCCTAAAGAAAGCTTTTCGTAACTCGCGAAAAAAACTCGCGACAGTCAGCCACATTCGAGATGCTGAGCGGCATGATCCGCATCTTTACTCTTTTATTCGCCGGAACCTGTTTAAGCTGCACCTGCTATGCAGCCAAGAAACCGAACTTCATTCTCGCCATGGCCGACGACCAAGGCTGGGGCGAAATGGGCTACCAAGGCCACAAGGCACTGAAGACTCCCAACTTCGACGACATGTCGAAATCGGGTCTTCGCTTCGACAGGTTCTATGCGGCCGCTCCAGTATGCTCGCCCACTCGCGCCAGTTGCCTTACTGGGCGGCATCCCAATCGGATGGGCGTTTTCAAGTGGGGATACCCCATGCGTACGGGGGAAATCACCATCGCCGAAGCACTCAAGAAAGCCGGATATGCCACGGCGCACTTCGGGAAATGGCACTTGGGCTCCGTTCGCGCCGACAGCGCCGCATGTCCCGGAGCCAACGGCTTCGACGAATGGGCGTCCGCTCCTAACTTCTACGAAAACAACCCGCTCTTCAGTCACAACGGGAAGGTCATTGAGGTAAAGGGAGAAAGCTCTCTCGCCACCATGGAGATCGCCCTCCGATGGATCAAAAAAATGGCAGAGGCCGACAAGCCGTTCCTTGCCGTCATTTGGTTTGGGAACCCTCATGACCCCCACATCGGCGTTGATAAATTCCTCGCGCCCTATTCGAAGGAATCGAAGGCGATGCAAAACTTTTATGCCGAGATCACAGGCATGGATTCCGCCATGGGTGAACTCCGCAAAGGACTCCGAGATATCAATAAGCACGAAGAGACTCTGCTCTGGTACACAAGCGACAATGGAGGACTCAAGCCCAACTCCATGGGCGGACTTTCGGGCAAGAAAGGCAACCTGCTCGAGGGAGGAATACGCGTACCCGCCATCCTCGAATGGCCGGCAAGGATTCCAGAACCGAGGACTAGTTCGGCTCCCTGCAACACTTCCGACTTCTATCCCACTTTACTCGAACTCGCAGGAGTTTCCCTGCCCAAGGGTCAACCTCCCCTCGACGGCATCAGTCTCGTTCCGCTGATCGAGGGAAAAACCGACATCCGCAAGAAAGCTATGGGGTTCTGGGACTTCCCCGCCCCCGGTCGTAGTCGACGAGCGCGAGCAATGCTGGAAGCTTTGCGAAAAGAACAGCAAGCGGGCGAGGTGAAACCCGCGCCGAAAGAAGGACATGTCGAAAAACAATACTCGACCAAGTCTTTCCCGGGTCCTGCCGCATGGATTGACGGGGATTGGAAATTACTTCGCGGAAAGGGTGCCCCCAAGCTATTCAATCTTGCCAAGGATTTCGCCGAGAAAAACGATATTTCCGCCAAACACCCCGAAAAGGTAGCGGACATGCAAAAGGCCCTCCACTCTTGGCAGCATTCCGTAACCCTTAGCCTAAATGGGGAAGATTACAAAAAATGAATGGAGCCAAGCATCCACGAAAACACCAAGGTTCATCTATCTCGGATTTCGTTGCGGATAACCTCAATTACTCCATCCGTATTGCTCTCGGCTCGCTCCTTCTATCTTTGCCACTCTTTGCCACACTCCATCTTCACGCCCAGGTGGATTTCCTCGGCAAAGTGCGTCCCATGATGTCCGACACTTGCTACAAATGCCACGGTCCCGACTCCAAGGCCCGCAAGGCCAAACTCCGTCTGGACAAACGAAATGCTGCCTTCTCCGAGAAAGATGGGATAACTCCGATCGTTCCAAACGATCTCGCGAAAAGCGAAGTCATCCGCCGCATCACCTCAAAAGATCCCGATGAACGCATGCCCCCGCCTGGCTCCGGGCTCGAACTCAGCACCGCTCAAATCGACGTTTTGAGCAATTGGGTAAACGAGGGAGCCGACTGGCCCGAGAACGATCGTCATTGGTCTTTCATTCCGCCCGTTCGACCCAAAGCGCCCCAAACCAAAAACAAAGACTGGTCTCGAAACGACATCGACCGGTTCGTCCTCGCCCGTCTGGAAAAGGAAAGCCTGACCCCATCCCCCGAGGCCGACAAGGAAACCCTTCTTCGTCGCGTGACCTTTGACCTCACAGGGCTTCCCCCTTCTCCCGAGGAAATGGATGACTTTCTTGCGGATGAATCAAACGAGGCCTACGAAAAGGTCGTCGACCATCTCCTCCATTCGCCCCATTACGGGGAACACATTGCCTCCTCGTGGTTGGATGCCGCTCGCTACGCCGACACCGACGGATACCAAAACGACCGTACCCGCTATATGTGGGTTTGGCGCGACTGGGTCATTCGCTCCCTCAATGAAAACAAACCATTCGATCGTTTCATCCTCGAGCAAATGGCGGGCGACCTTCTACCGGAACGCGACTTCTTCACCCAGGTCGCCACAGGCTACAACCGGAACCATCGCATTAATTCGGAAGGAGGTTCCATTCCCGATGAATGGATTGTGGAGTACGTCGCAGATCGAGTCGAAACTCTCGGCACCACTTTTTTGGGTCTCACCCTCAACTGTTCCCGTTGTCACGACCACAAATATGATCCCGTCACCCAGCGCGACTTCTACTCTCTATTCGCCTTCTTCAATGGTATCGACGAAGCGGGCCTTGGTCCGAACAATGGAAACAGTCCTCCATTTATTCCGGTTCCCAAAAGCTGGCCTAACCTGAAGCCGGAAGAGAACAAGTTCGTAGTTCCCCAAAAGATGAAAATCAAGGTTGTGCAAACTTCAGTTCCTCGCCCACAGCCAGGTTCGGCTAATACCGTAATGGTCATGCACGAACTACCGAAACCGAGATCCACCTACATTCTCGAGCGCGGCCAGTATGACCATCCCGACAAATCGGAAACCCTCTCCCCCGCAATCCCCGGAATCATAGGCGGTTGGAAAAAGCAATGGCCCGCAAACCGCATCGGTCTGGCCCAATGGTTAATTGCACCCGAACACCCGCTCACTGCACGCGTAACTGTTAACCGCTTCTGGCAAAGACTGTTCGGAATCGGTCTGGTCAAAACCTCGGAAAACTTTGGAATACAAGGCGAACATCCAAGCCACCCGGAACTTCTCGACTGGCTTGCCACCGAATTCATTCGCCGCGATTGGAACATCAAGGACTTTCAAAAATTACTCGTCACATCCGCCACTTACAGACAGGTCTCTACGGGACACTCCGCCCGTGACCCGGAAAACCGTTTGCTGTCCCGGGGTCCCCGTCGTCGATTGCCTCCCTACGCCATACGTGATGCCGCCTTGGCAAACTCAGGCCTTCTCGTCCGAACGATCGGCGGCCCTTCCGTTCGCCCCTACATGCCACCCCGCATCTGGAAATCCATTTCAAACAACGCCTACAAGCAGGACAAAGGAGACAAGCTTTACCGACGCAGTCTTTACACCTACTGGCGTCGAACGATTCCTCCGCCAACAATGATGACCTTCAATGCCGCCGACCGCGAAGTCTGCATTGTACGCAAAGATCAAACCATCACACCCCTCCAAGCCCTCACCCTCCTCAACAACGTAACGTTCGTGGAATCCGCCCGTCATCTCGCCGAGCGCATGCTAAAGCTTAAGGGCAAACAATCACAACGCGACCGCATTGCTTACGGCTTTCGCTCAATCACGGGACGCCGACCGATCAAGGAAGAGCTAAACCTCCTCTTCGCCGACCTCAAGGTCCACCTCGAATCATTCTCCCTAAAGCCTGAGGCGGCCAAGGCATTCCTAAAGGTGGGACAACGCCCAAATGACGCCAAATTATCACCCGAACAAATAGCCGCTTACGCCCTCATCGCCTCCACCATTATGAATCTCGATGAAGCAATCACGCTGAACTGAAGACATGAATCCATTGCAAGACCTTCAAGCGGCCCAGACTCGCAGAGCTTTTTTGGAAAAGACGACGCTCGGTCTAGGTTCCATCGCCCTTGCCGACCTGCTCCGGGCCGATGATGCAAAATCCCGGCCGCGAAACTCCATCGGCGGGTTCGCCGACCTCCCACATCATCAGCCAAAGGTGAAGCGTGTCATTTACCTGTTTCAGTCAGGGGGTCCTTCCCAACACGATCTCTTCGACCATAAACCACTCCTAAAAGAACGTTTCGGTCAGGAAGTCCCGAAGTCCATCTATCCCGACGAACGCAAGACTACGATGACATCGGGACAGGCCAGTTTCCCTGTAGCCCCAACCTCCATTCCCTTCGCCCGCCATGGCAGCAGTGGCATCGAACTCGGCGAAACCTTGCCCCACCTCGCCAAGGTGGTTGACGACATTTGCGTAATCAAGTCCATGCACGGCGAAGCCA
>JACNJI010000471.1 GCA_014382645.1 Verrucomicrobiota bacterium
CGGTGGGGTACTTGCGCAGGATAGAGATCAAACAAGCATCATCCACAAGCGCGATACCGTTCCTACTAAAAGAGAGACCACAGAAGAGGAATGGCGGGCCCTGCTTTTCGGTTGGCGAGTAGTGAGGCATGTGAAGAGCAATGCCATCGTCTACGCGGGACTGGAGAGATCTCTGGGTATCGGCGCGGGCCAGATGTCTCGAGTGGATAGCTCTAGAATAGCGGTATGGAAGGCAGGGGAGGCCGGATTGTCGTTGGACGGTTCTATCGTGGCCTCAGATGCGTTCTTCCCGTTTGCCGATGGATTGATTGCCGCAGCCGACTCGGGAGCCTCCGCCGCGATTCAGCCCGGTGGCAGCGTTCGAGACGCAGAGGTGATCGCCGCAGCAGACGAACGCGACATGGCCATGGTCTTTACGGGGTCTCGTCACTTCCGCCACTAAGGCAAGTGATGGAAATCTCGGAAATGACCTTGCTTGAAAGGAGTTTCGTCCTAAATTATTATTAGGGTAACCTTTCATCTGATGATTAAGAAATTTGCTTCTTTGGTCCGTCCTCTCGTTTTTGCGTCGTTGTCTTTTGTTCTGGGCGGATGCGGAGCCGCCGTTCTTTCGGACGAAGGCTTGGCCAAGCAGGCCGGGAATCAGTTCAATCAGATGAAGAAGAAGGAGAATATTTCGACCAATTCTTCCCACAACCAGATGATTCAACGGATCGGCAAGCGCATAACTGATGTGGCGGAGGTCGATATTCAGGGGACCGAGTGGGAGTTCGTGGTTTTTGATAAACCGGAGCCGAACGCTTTTGCCATGCCGGGCGGCAAGGTGGGCGTTAATAGCGGATTGATCGTTTTGTCGGGTGGAAACGAGGATGAGGTAGCGGCCGTCATCGGCCATGAGATTGCACATGTAGCCTTTCGACACAGCAACAAGAGAATGTCGCAGGCGATGGGGTTGGCTCTCGGGGGGGCAATTCTCGAAGTGGCTATGCGGAACAAGGAGAAGACGGACAGACAAATAGCACGAGGCGCTTATGGAGTGGGGGCTACCGTTGGTTTGGCTTTGCCTTTTAGCCGATCTCAGGAACGCGAGGCTGATCACCGAGGCATTTACTACGCGGCCATGGCTGGATACGACCCACGAGCGGCAATCAGTTTTTGGAAAAAAATGCAGTCCAAGTCGAAGAGTCGCATGCCACAGTTTCTCTCAACCCATCCCGATTCGGGTAATCGCATCGCATTTCTTCAAGGCAACATGGATCGTGCCTTGGCCCTTTATCGCGAAGCAAAAGCATCTCGCGGAGAAAAAGCTAACCCTTAATCGGTTACAAACCGAACACTAATGTCCCTTCTTTCCGATCCCACTCGGGCTCTCAGCGAGTATGTTTCTCACGCCAGTGTATCTGCGGATCCCGCTTTTGCATCCGGAGTTGCCGCGGCCCGCGAGTTTGCCGTTTCCCGGCTCAAGGAACTTGGCTTTGCCGTCGAAATCGTCGAGACGCCTGTTCATCCGATCGTTCTTGGCACTCGCGGAGATCCTTCTTGGCCTCATTTAGTCATCTACGGTCATTACGATGTGCAGCCTCCTGATCCTCTCGACCTTTGGGAGACCCCTGCTTTCGAGACCGAAGTTCGCGATGGTCGTCTTTACGGTCGAGGGGCCGCCGACAACAAGGGGCCGCAAATCGTCCATATGGCCGCTTTGGCCCGAGTCTTTGAGAAGCATCCCGATCTACCCCTTCGCATCACCTACTTGATCGAAGGCGAGGAAGAAATTGGTAGCCCGAGTTTTTCCGGATTTCTCAACGACCATAAGGATAAACTCGCCGGTGACATGGTGCTGGTTTCAGATACCGGCAGTCCCAGTCCGGAGCAACTTGTCATTACCACAGGGTTGCGGGGCTTAACGGCCCTTGAGGTTAAGGTAATAGGTCCGAAACAAGATTTGCATTCAGGTGTCCACGGAGGCCCTCTGCTTAATCCCCTGCAGGCATTGGCCGAGATTTGCGCATCGCTTCATGATTCCGATGGAGGTGTTAACGTTCCGGGCTTTTACGATTCGGTTCATGACCCGGAAGATTGGGAACGGGAAGAATTGAAGAAGATGCCCTTGACGGAGGATCAGTACGCCGAGTTTCTAGGAATCGAGCATTTTTATCCACCCAAGGGCTTTTCGCCCTTGGAATCTCTTCGGTTTGCGCCGACTCTCGAATTCAACGGCATGGGTGGTGGTTACCAAGGAGAAGGTTCCAAGACGGTCATTCCTCGCGAGGCATTCGTCAAGATCACATGTCGATTGGTGCCCAACCAAACGGCGGATGAGATTACGAGTTTGGTCAAGGAAGCCATCGAGAGTAGATGCCCTCCACAGGTTAGGGTGGAAGTGAAGGTCACGGGCGGCGGCGACCCCTACGTCGTGATTCCTCCCGGTAAGCCCGGTGCCGATCTAGACTCGTCGGCCTTGCTCCAGAAAGCTTTCGCGGCAGCCGAGAATCGTATCGAAGAAGCGTTCGGAACTCATCCCATATACCTTCGAGAGGGTGGGAGCATTCCAATCATTGGAGATCTTAAACAGGTCGTGGGATTGGATTCATTGCTGATCGGACTCTTCACCAACGAAGATAACTTGCATGCACCCAACGAGAGCTTTCATCTAGGCATCATGAACAAGGCCATAGATGCATTTGAGAAGTTGTTTCTAGATTTGGCCGACAGGTAAGATTACTTTACGGTCTTTTGCTCGGAAAAAGCCCAAGGCTTTCAAGTAGGCTAATTGTTATTCTTAAGAATCATGAACTGAGCCCTCCGATCGGCCTTGGCTTCGCTTGAAGATGCATTCGGGACTGAATTGTGATCACCTATGGATATTACGTCTATTCTGGAGGCGTCGCATCCCAGATCCACAAGATATTTCTTAACAGTGGAGGCCCGTCTGTCCCCCAATGACTTGTTGTACTCGGGAGTTCCCTTCCAGTCGCAGTATCCCTCGATGATTACACTGGCCTTGGGAGAACTCTTCATGAAATCGGCCACTTCCTCGACTTTCGGGCGCTCCGCGGCGGCTAGGTTGTATTGGTCAAAGCCGAAGAAAACGGGGTCGAACGGTCGTATTACGTTTTCTGGGTCGCTGAACCCAGCGAGATTGGGATTTCGCAGAGACAGACTATCATCGTTCAATGGATTGTTGATCAGTTCGCCTCCTTGAGCGAAGTCGTCAGCACCTGAATTAAAACCTTTCCCGTTTTCACCCCCTGCTCCGCCACGGTTCAGAGTGGTGTCGGGATCTGTGTTTTTTTTGCAGCTTGCAAAGGAGAAAACCAACAAGCCGAGGCAGAATGCGTTAAGTATTTCCATTTTCATGATTTGCGGAAGTTAGCTGTCTTTTTGGACGAAGAACTGAGCTTTACGCTCCATGCTTGCGGTCGAGGAATCTGCGTTTGGCGTCGCCCTATCATCACCCATGGATCTTATGTCGATGCGTTTGGCGTCGCACCCAAGGTCGATCAAGTATTGTTGGATGCTGGAGGCTCGTCGATCGCCCAGCGCCATGTTGTAGGCCGATGTGCCTTTCCAGTCGCAGTGGCCTTCGATCAGGATGCGGGAATCACGATTGATTTGCATGAACTCAGCTACTTGCTGCAGTTTGGATCTCTCCTCTTGGCCAACGTTGTATTGGTCGAATCCAAAGTAAATGGCCTCAAATGGACTGTCTGCTAGATCGATGGCACCAGGGGCGTCCCATGAGGTGGTCTGAGGCACAAGACCGTCTCCCCCTAAACCCTGTCCAAATGGTTCGCCTGAGGTGGCGAAATCGCCTTCACCGAATCTGCCGGCGATACCGTCGCCATTGTAAGTGTTGCGCCCACCGCTTTTAATGAGCACCGTGTCATCAGGATTCGGTCCATCCTTCTTGGAGCAACCAAAAGAAAACCCGACTAAAACACCACATACTACCAACAACTTTATTTTTTTCATAATTATACTTTTCACCACATTTTTAAAACAAGCCATTCCCATAACTTAGCTGGGGAAACCATCTATCCCCCTTAAATGGACTTCGTCAACGAGAAAACGTTCGAGAAATCACCAGTTTGTATTTTGCTCGACAACGGTTCCCTGAAACCAAGCGCCATTCTGGCTCTTCGACGAGTGGCCGATCAATTGGCGTTGCGCACGAATTTAGATTTCCATGCCGCTGGTCTGCTTCATTCAGGCAAGGTGGATGCTTCCCATTTGGATGGTCGACCCGCTCGTGTATTCGTGGAGGCGATGCAGGAGTTGCTGGAGGAGGGACATCGAGACTTCCTTCTCCTGCCTTTTTTTCTCGGGCCTAGTCTCGGCATCGTGGATTGGCTTCCTCGGAAATTGGAAGTCTTTCACAATAACTTTCATGGCCTAAAGGTTAAGGTAGCCCCTTCTTTGTTTGGAGATGGGGCCGGAGCAGAGTCTTTGGCTTCGGCGATTAGGGATCGGGTGGGGGAGGTCGTGCAACGGGAGGGATTGCGACGTCCTTTTGTAGCCCTTGTCGATCATGGGACTCCCGCAATAGCAGTGAACGAGGTTCGCGAGCGGGTGGCCGAGATTGCCGAGTCCTTGCTTGGTCGCGAGGTTGCGGGCCTTGCGAGTTGCTCGATGGAGCGACGGGCTGAACCTGAATACGACTTCAATGATCCCCTCTTGGCGAACTTGTTGCAGGATCGAAACATAGTGCCTGCGGGCGACGTCGTGGTCGCCTTGCTTTTTCTGTCTCCGGGAAGGCATGCAGGGGCCGGGGGCGACGTCGAGGTGATCTGCGAGGAGGTGCGACGAGACAGGGATGACTTACGAACGTTTTTGACGGAACCGTTGGGGGAGCATCCGGCAATTGTCGACCTCTTGGAGCAACGTGTCCGGGAATGCCTTGACGCGGATTGACCTTCCCTTAGTTCCCCTTCAACTTTTCCCCATGAAACTCAAACGAAATTCGAGAATGAGCAAAGCCTCCCTGCTTCTTTCCTTTCTGCTCGGTCCTTTTTCAACTGGAGAGGCTTGGGCCGATCTTCGCTTGTACCTGGCTAATCGCCGCGACGATTCTCTTATGCGTTTCGACATGGACGAAACCTCGGGAGAACTTACTCTACTCCAGACTCTCAAGCTGGAAGGAGAGCCTGCCCCCATGTGCGTGAGTCCAGACCAACATACTCTCTACGTCGCAAGGCGCAAGGCGGAGAAGGTGTCGGCTTTTTCGATTTCCCCCAAGGACGGTTCCTTGACATTGATTTCGGAGACGTCGATCCCCGGCGAAGGCGGGGCTTGCTACCTCTCGACTGATCGTTCGGGCAATTTTCTCCTTTCTGCTTATTACTCCGAGGGCAAGGTAGCCGTGCACAAATTAAGCGAGAACGGTTCCGTGAACAAGGGAGCCCTCCAGACGATTACCACCGAAAAGAACGCCCACTGCATCCTTCCCGATCATCGCAATCGACTTGTCCTCGTGCCTCACACAGGTCCAAACGCAGTTTACCAGTTCATTCTTGACGAGAAGACGGGCAAGTTAAGTCCAAGTAAGCTCGCGAAGTACGTGCCCGAAAAAAAATTATCGCCGCGTCACGTTGCTTATCATACGGACGGGAAGTTTGTATATGTGGTAAACGAAGGTAGTTCTTCCGTCACGGCTTGCCTCCTGAAGGACGATGCCATCCATCCCATTCACACTCTTTCCACCTTACCCGCCGACTTCAAGGAACGCAACTCCTGCGCCGACGTGGAGGAGCATCCTTCGGGGAAGTAGCTTTATTTCTCGAATCGAGGTCACGACAGCGTGGCCATGTTCTCCATCGATGAAAAGACGGGCCGTCTCACTTCCCTCGGTCAAGAGCACACGGAGAAAGTGCCTCGATCCTTTAACGTAGACCCAACGGGCAAGTTCTTGGTCGCCGCCGGTCTTGGGGCGAATAAGCTTACCGTCTTTCGAATCGATTTAAGCACGGGTAAACTGAAGCCGCTCAAGACCTACGACGTAGGCAAGGGCCCGACGTGGGTGCAGATTATAAAGCAAGGGTGACAGACCGCTTCTGCTCCGGCGCGAAGCCTACTCGAACGATTCGTGATTAAAATCCCCGAGCAAGGTTTCGCCGACGTCGAGGCTTTGGAAGACCATCTTTGCGAGCCATCCGAGTCCCTTGTTGCCGAACTTGCCGAAGTTTCGGGAGATTGGCTCTTCATCGGAGCCGGTGGGAAGATGGGCCCGACAATGGCCCGTATGGTCCGCAAGGCTCTCGACCGTGCGGGAAATCCCGTTGGCGTAAGTGCGGTCTCAAGATTTTCCGATGCTCGTGCGCATAAAAGTTTAAATCTTCA
>JACNJI010000152.1 GCA_014382645.1 Verrucomicrobiota bacterium
AGGATGAGGGGGAAGGGATCGAACCTCCTGTCGCGTCCCCCCCCGTACAGGTTCCCCCGGCGGTAGCCCCTGCTGCCCCCCCTGTCCGGCAAGCTCACCCCCCAGTTGCCCCAATCGCCCCGCCCCCACCTCCCGCCGCTCCTCCCGCAGAGCCCCTTTACGGACAGCCTCCGCCACAGGAACCCGCACCTGCTGCTTCCCCTTCGAGCGATGTTGCTTCTGCTCCGCCACCTGCTCAACCTTCAGAAGCGGAAGACGACCACGACGAAGAACCGGCTCCCCATCGGCGTAAACGAAACCGGCCACAGGAAGCCGATGACTATGATGATTTTGATGACGATCCTCGTCCTCGCAAGCGTCGAGGAGGTCGTCGGCAAGTAAGTAGTCGAAAGATGTCGGGCATGAATAAAGGCCAGACTGTTATCGTCGTAAAAGGTGCCGGGATAGGATCTAAGATCTTTACGACGCTTATAGTCCTTTTCGTGATCTCTCTCATCGTCGGTATAATTGGGTTAGGCGTCTATTTTGCCGCACCGCAAGCAATAGGTCCGATACTAAAAAAAATGGGCATCACCGTGGAGATCCCACCTGTTGCAAAAAAAACGCCTGCTCCTGCAGCTTCCGCTCAAGAGACACCCGGAGCGGCGAACTTCGCCGACATCATCCTTACCGACGACCATATTCAAAGCCTACGCTCGACCGGCCTTGATTTTTTCAAGTCTTCTGACGGCAAAGGGCTGCACTGCGTGGCATCCGTCGAACCTGATCTTGGTCTGAACGACGAAGACCTTCCTGCCATTGAGGTACTCGCCAAAAAAATCGTTTGGCTCGACCTGAGCAAGAGCAACCTCACGGACTTGTCAGTTTCTCGTCTGTCCAAAATCCCAAACCTTCGGAACCTTTATCTTGAGGACAACAAAGGCATCACCTCCCGAGGAGTCTCCGGTCTTTCGGGCCTAAGTAAGCTCAAATGCCTCAATTTGGTAGGAACAAGCTTGGATGATTCCGTGGTGGACGCCTTGTCGGGCATGACTTCATTGAAAGAAGTGTACCTTTGGCGATCCGGGTTGTCGGCCGAAGCGCTTCAAAAATTACGCGAGGCACGTCCCGACATGCTCGTACAGGCAGGGTAGCGTAGGGTTTAAGCTTTTTTCGTTACCACGGGTTTACGCCTTTTCGGATAAGAGGTGCGGCAAATTTCACAGACGGTACCATCGCAACCACGGGCCGAGCAATGTTCGCGACCGTAGTAAATGATCTGCAGGTGCAGACGATTCCAAGTTTTCTTGGCAAACAAAGACTTCAAGTCGGTTTCGGTTTGGACCACGCTTTTGCCGTTGGTTAAGCCCCAACGTTGAGCGAGTCGGTGGATGTGAGTGTCAACGGGAAACGCGGGGAGACCGAAGGCCTGAGCCATCACTACCGACGCCGTTTTATGACCCACTCCGGGCAATGCTTCCAGTTCCTCGAAACTTTCGGGAACGCGGCTCTCGTGTTCATCGACGAGGATTCGAGAGAGGTCTCGAATAGCGGTAGCCTTTCTTGGGGCCAAGCCACATGGCCGCACGATAGCGTCGATAGCTGCCACCGATTGCTTTGCCATTTGCTCGGGTTCATCGGCCAAGGCGAATAAAGCGGGGGTCGTTTTGTTGACTCGGACATCCGTGCATTGAGCCGAAAGTAAGACAGCAACGAGCAAAGTGTACTCATCCTTGTGATCTAGGGGAATCGGCGGATCGGGGTAAAGCTCGGCCAGTCGACAGCTTACAAAATTGGCCCGTTCCTTTTTCGTCATACCTTCTGCAAAGATGCATGAACCCGCCAAGGCAAGCTTTCTCGAAGAAGAGACAGAATGACCCACTTTATGCCCCGCATCGAAACATTGACCCTAACAAACTCAACTTTCGGTCTCGTAAGTTATTGATATTCAGAAAAGAATTCAATTTCAGATGCCTACCTTAATCGGTACGCAACCTGCACAAGGCATTGTAATGAACATAGACTCCGAAAAATTCACGGAAATGGGAATCGGAGCCATTCGCGAGATGGCGGAGGTGGCTCAGCGTAATGGCCAACAGGAAGTCGATGTTTGGCACCTCTTGGCTGCCCTCGTCCGACAGGAACACGGAATCGTTCCCTCCTTACTGGAGGAGATGGGGATTGGAGTCGCGGCCGTGCAGTTGTCTTTGGAGCGCGAACTTGGTCGGCTTCCGAAAATAGCCGGCAATGTGAACACGGCTCGTTCCTATGCCTCACAAGCCCTTACCGAGGCAGTCGAAAAGTCTCATTCCGTTTCCGCTGCGATGGAAGACGATTATGTCAGCACCGAGCACCTTTTTCTTGGCCTGATCACCGTGGGTAAACCGGCATCCCTTACAAAGTTCTTCAAGAATTTCGTACTTTCCGAAAAAAAGGCACGCAAGGCCCTTGAGGAAATGCGAGGCGGTCAACGTGTTACCAGCAAGACACCCGAGAACACTTTTCGCGCCCTCAAGAAGTTCGGCATCGACTTGGTCGAGCAGGCTAAGTTGGGTAAGCTCGATCCCGTCATCGGTCGCGACAGCGAAATTCGACGAGTCATTAGGATTCTCTCGCGCAAGACCAAGAACAACCCCGTCCTCATCGGCGAACCAGGAGTGGGGAAGACCGCCATTGTGGAAGGTCTCGCCCAGCGGATCGTGCGGGGAGACGTGCCTGAGGGTCTCAAGGGCAAGACCATTTTCACCTTAGACATGGGCTCTCTGCTCGCAGGGGCAAAGTTTCGAGGCGAATTCGAGGAACGTCTTAAGTCCGTTTTGACCGAGGTGAGCAAAGCCGAGGGTCGCATCGTACTCTTTATCGACGAAATGCACACCATCGTCGGCGCGGGCAAGGCCGAGGGCGCGATTGACGCGGGCAACATGCTCAAGCCCATGCTCGCTCGGGGCGAACTGCACTGCATCGGCGCCACAACGCTCAACGAGTATCGCCTCCACGTCGAAAAGGACGCCGCACTCGAACGACGTTTTCAAACCATTCTAGTGGACCAACCGAACGTAGAGGACACCATCTCCATCCTCCGCGGTTTGAGCGAGCGCTTCGAAATTCACCACGGGGTGAACATTCGCGACGAGGCACTTGTCAATGCCGCCGTTCTCTCCAATCGCTATATCTCTGACCGCTTCCTTCCCGACAAGGCGATCGACCTTGTGGACGAGGCCTGCGCCATGATTCGCACTGAGCTCGACAGCATGCCTGCCGAGCTCGACGAGATCAGTCGTAGAGTGCTCCAACTCGAGATCGAGGAAACCGCCCTCAAGCAGGAGAAGGACAAGGCCAGCAATGAGCGCCTGGAGACTCTCCGCAAGGAACTGGGCAATGCCCGGGACAAGATGGAAACTTTCAAGCGACGCTGGGAAGGCGAGCGCAAGGACATCGACGACATTCGCGTCCTTCGCGAACAAATAGAATCCACTCGTGCTGAAATGGAGCGGGCCGAGCGGGCTTACGACCTAAACCTCGTCGCCGAGCTTAAACATGGGAAACTGCCCACCCTCGAGGCGGAACTCGAAAAACTCGAAAAAGCGGAGAAGAAGGACACCCTGCTCAAGGAGGAGGTGACTGCCGAGGAAATCGCCGATATCGTAGCCCGCTGGACCGGAGTGCCCGTGACCAAGCTGATCGAGGGAGAAAAGCAAAAGCTTTTGCGCCTGCATAACATTTTGCACGAGCGAGTGATCGGGCAGGAAGAAGCCGTAGATGCGGTAGTCGAGGCCATCCTTAGAGCCCGAGCAGGGATCAAGGATCCAAATCGCCCGATCGGTTCCTTTCTCTTTCTCGGGCCCACCGGGGTAGGGAAGACCGAGCTGGCCAAGACCCTCGCCGAAAGCCTATTCGACAGCGAAGACAATATTATCCGCATCGACATGTCTGAGTATATGGAAAAGCATTCCGTGGCCCGCTTGATCGGAGCTCCTCCTGGTTACGTCGGCTACGAGGAGGGCGGTCAGCTCACCGAGGCCGTTCGGCGTAAGCCCTATTCGGTTATCCTGTTCGATGAAATCGAGAAAGCGCACCCCGATGTCTTCAACGTATTGTTACAGCTCATGGACGATGGGCGCCTCACGGATTCCCAAGGCCGCACCGTCGACTTCAAGAATGTCGTCGTCATCATGACATCCAACGTCGGCAGTCGCTACCTACAGGACAACGTTGTCGACTGCGAAATCTCCGAGAGCGTTCGCGAATCCGTTTTAGCCGACCTGCGTGATCATTTTCGCCCTGAGTTTCTCAATCGGATCGACGACGTTGTTCTCTTCAAGCCTCTCTCTCTCGAGGAAATCACGGAGATCGTTGATCTCCTGCTCGCTGGGCTCAACAAGCGCCTCGAGGACCGCAAGGTTTCCGTATCCTTCACCTCTTCGGCCAAGAAGTGGATTGGCGAAAAAGGATATGATCCGACCTACGGGGCCCGCCCGCTCAAGCGTTTTCTCCAGAAGCAGGTGGAGACTCAGCTTGCTCGTGCTCTCGTGGCCGGTGAAGTTGAAGAAGGAGCAGATGTCACCTTCTCCATCAAGGACGACAAGTTGGTGATGAAGGTGAGCTGAGAAAGGATCTTCTTCCCTTACAAATAATCACTCGTGGTATGAGACGTTGGCCTTAAGCCACTCTTCGTAGCATTGCCTCTGGTGTTCGGGGTACTCTTCTTTGATTAGGGACCAATCGACGGCATCCCAGAAATTCACCGTGTGGTCATGGCCCACCGTAAGCACTCCTCGACCATCCATAGAAAAGACTACGGATACAACGATGCCTGCCTGCGCCTTCAACGCCACCAGTTCCTCACCGGTCCCGGCATCCCGGATCTTCGCAGTGCCGTCATAACTCCCCGTGATCACTCGCCGCTCGTCATGGAAGAAGGCTGCGCGGGAAACGACCTTTTCATGCCCCCACAGGGCGAGAAATTCCTTCCCCGTTTCCGCGTTTCGGATCTTGGCAGAATGGTCATTGCTCGAGGTAGCGAGGAACCGATCATCTGAAGAAATTGCTACGTCATATTGCTTTAGCGGCAACTCATTCACGCCTGTCTCGGCCTCCCGAATTTCCGCAGTCCTGTCAGAGCCCACTGGTTAGCACGCGTCCACTGTCCGAGGAGAATGCTATGGATACTACAAAGCCTTTATGCCCCTTCAGGATGAGCAATTTCTTGTCGGACTCAGCGTTCCATATTTTAGCCGTCCCGTAATGACTTGCAGTACCCAAGGGCTTGCGGTTCAAGGTAAAAGGTTGAAGAATAGACTGTGCCTTGATGTTCCTCTAGGGAGATCATTGCAGACTGGCAAAGTGGCATTAGGCTGCCCCACTACCAGTGACGATTCTTTTGCGGCGGAGACTAAAGCAATTCCCATGTTTGAGCCAAGGCGATAGTCTTGAAGTGTTTTCGTGTACGCCTTTTCCTTTTCAGTTTTTGCAAACTTTTAAGCTGGGAGAGCCACATCACGTTGATTTTCTGCTCCCTGCGGCAATTTCACGCCGACCAGCATTTTTTTGGGCTTGGACGGTCTGCTGGCGTTGGCGATCGGCTCCTGCTGCCGGTTGAGGGCCCAGAAGGTCAATCCGGCCATCACTGCGACGAGGGAGAAGGAAAAGGAGCTTAGGATGGCGAGTCGCATCTGCTTGCGAGCCAGATCGCGGAGCTTGAGGTCGGGTCGAAATTTCGAAGCTCATACTTCGCAGCCTCGGGAAAGCACTCCTCCTGCACAAGGTCGGTCTTGACGGCTGCGTTGGGTTCGCCGTCCACGATCATGCAGAGCACTTGGTCGGAATTGTCGAGGCGCTTGAACTTCTTGATCTCTTCATCGACCAACTGTTACATGGCCGAACGGGGTCAGCAGATCACTATCAAGGGGAACGAGTCTTTCAAACGCCTTGCCAATGCCGTTACCCAGTTCGGCGGCAGTGGGCAGCTCCCTCCCGGTCACGAAAAATGAGGTAACAGCCTCTTTTGGACGAGCCCGGACCGGATCCGATTGCCCGCCAAGCCCTTTTACTTGTCGTTTCTCGAGGGCATTAACTGAAAAGCACCTATTGCTCGAACCTAGATTGGCAAGAGCAGTATTAGTGATGTGAGACTGTATCCTTTTCGCGGAAATTGATCGTCTAGAGCTATGCCGTAGGGGAGATTCGAGAATCCTTGGCTTGAGCTAATAAAGTCTCCAGTATTAAGGTCGCCGTAGCCTTAACGGCTGGAACGGCTACGGAATTGGCAAATTGTTTATAGGCTTGAGTGTCGGAAACAGGAATTGAAAATTCGTCGGGGTAGCCGTGGAGGC
>JACNJI010000317.1 GCA_014382645.1 Verrucomicrobiota bacterium
GTCTGGTTGAACCTTGCCGACCGGTCTTGACGCTTTTGCGAGGCGGTTTGTGCTTAGTCGGGTGTGAGGTCTGCGAAAAGTTCGTAGTTGAGGTCCATTTGTCGATCGTCTTCCAGTTCTTGGTGGCGTGCGGGGGGGGCGTTTTCTTCCCATTTGTCGAAGAGGGTGGGGGGTTCGGGGATTTCTATGTCGTCGTAAAGTGCAAGGTGTCGTGTGGCCGGCATCCAATTACGATGGGGTGCCTTGTGCTGAACCATGAGCATGAAGGGCTTGTCGCCCTTGCGCTTGCTCTTGAGCCAATCGACGGCGAGGTCGGTGACGACATCGGTGCAATAACCGTCTATCCGACGTTTACCGTCTGGAAAAATCATGTCGGGGTTGTAGTAAAGACCTTGGCCCGGGAGGACCGCCCAGTCGTCGAAGCCTTTAGGATTACCGCGGAGGTGGCTTTTGCCGTAAATGGCTGTCTGGTAGCCAGCCTTCTGGAGGAGCTTGGGAAAAGTTTGTTGATTCCAGTCGAAGGTGTTTCCGTTGTTCATGAATCCGTTCTTGTGACTGTGCTTGCCGGTTTGGATGACGGCGCGGCTGGGACCGCAGATCGAGTTCGTACAGAAACTGTTTTCAAAGAGCATTCCCTGAGCGGCGAGTTTGTCTATGTTGGGGGTGGGGTTGACGGATTTTAGCCAACCTTCGTAAGCGCCTATTGCGTGAGGTGCATGGTCGTCGCTAAACACGAATAAGATATTCGGACGCTTTTCGGCGGATGATGTGACTAGATGGAGTGCAACCGAAGCAAGGATGAGAAATGTCGAAATACTTTTGGTTTTCATATCACTTGAAATGTAAAGAATGTTCCTTTTCTGCGAGCCTTATTTACTGGGACGTTTTCATTGGTCGTGATCGACATAGGCTTAACGTCCTCCCTGTTTTTTATAAAAAACATTTGTGTTCTCTATTGCATGTTTAATTAATTCCCTTCGGTATCACACCTTTTCGTTATGAACCTATCATCATTCCTCTGTTCCTCCGCCCTACTTGCAGTAGCTGGGTTGCAAGTTAACGCCCAAAAGCCTCCCAAAGGTTTTGAAAAGATCGATCAAGAGATCGTCATAAGCACTATGGAAGCTCAAATGAAATACGACGTTCGCAGTTTCAGCGTTAAGCCGAACGCCAACGTTAAGCTTGTTTTCAAGAACCCGGACGCACTTCCTCACAACCTCATCATTTGCACTCCGGGCAAAAAGAAAGGCGGCGACAGGGGCCGGGAGGTCGTGGACGCCGTCTTGAAACTAGGCGACAAGGGAGTTGAGCAGAACTGGGAACCCAAGGGGCATCCTCGCATCCTCGTGAGTTCCGGTATGGTTCAGCCGAAAAAGGAAGTGATCCTCTATTTCAAGGCTCCAAAAAAAGAGGGTGATTATCCCTACATCTGTACTTTCCCCGGTCATTTTCAGCTGATGAACGGCGTTATGGGAGTCTCTCGCTTGGCCAACCCCATCACCAACCTGACTTACAAGTTTTTTCATGGCGGCTGGGATAAAATGCCCGATTTCTCAAAGATGGAACCAAAGAAAACAGGTGTTCTTGCCAGTGGTCTCTTTGATATCTCGCCCCGGGACAAGGGGGATGATTTCGGTTTCGTCTTTACTGGAGAAATCGAATGCCCGAAGGACGGGAAATACACTTTCGTCACTTCTTCGGATGACGGTTCCCAGTTGCTCATTGATGGCAAACTCGTCGTGGACAACGATGGTGTTCATGGTGTTCAGAGTCGTTCCGGTTCCGTTACGCTCAAGAAAGGTAAGCGATCCATCGAGGTGCGTTTCTTCGAGAAGAGCGGGGGAGAGGAGTTGTCCGTAGGTTGGTCAGGTCCCGGGATCAAGAACCAAGCCCTCTCAAAGAGTTCTCCCGGCGGAGGAGGCGAGGAAGCTATTGGACTACTTGTCGAACCTCCCGAAGGCGAAGCCTCCGTTTATCGTAATTTCATAAATGGCGCAGGTCCCAGAGCCATTGGGGTGGGCTATCACGAAGGTGTGAACCTTGCTTTTGATGCAAACAACCTACGCCTAGCCATGATCTGGCAAGGCGACTTTATCGACGGAGCTCGACACTGGAAGGGTCGCGGGGCTGGTTATCAACCTCCGGCGGGAGAGGCTGTGATCAAGTTCCCGGAGGGTGTTGCCTTCGCTACTTTGGAAAGCTCTGACACGGCTTGGCCTAAAGCCGAATATCGAACAAAGGATTTCCGCTTTCGCGGGTACGTGCTAGATAAAAGTCAGCGTCCGACCTTCAAGTACGAGCGCGGAGGAGTTGCCATTGAAGATACTCCTCTTCCAGTTTCTGGGGCTGAAGGTGAGTTCGGGCAAATCAAGCGCGTCATCAAACTGAAAGCCAAGGATGCACCGGCCAATCTCTACTTCCGCATCGCACAAGGTGGTTTTGAGAAAAAGGGCGACACTTTTCAAAGCAGCGAACTTTCCGTCACCGTGAAAGGAGCGAATCCTTCCGTTCAAGCCGGCGATCTCCGAGTTCCCATTAGCTTCAAGGGTGGAACCGCAGAATTCGAAGTCACCTACGCTTGGGCCAACTGATTTGCTCCAACTCTTAATTTTAAATAAAGTGATTATGATGAAGAAGTCGCCTGTGTTTTCGGCTGTTCTAGCCTCGATGCTTTCCATCTCTGTTTCTTTCGCCCAGCCTGTGGAATCGGACTATTATCCCATCACGACAATTCCGTTGCCCGAGGGCGAAGTGATAGAAGTGAGCGGTATCGACATATTGCCCGGAAATAAGGTGGCCATCGCTTCACGCCGTGGTGACATCTTTGTCGGGGAGGATCTTTTCGGGGAAGACCCCGAACCCAAATGGAGCCTCTTCGCTCGAGGTCTGCACGAAGTGCTCGGCATAGCCTGGAAGGACGGTTGGCTCTACCTTACGCAGCGTCCCGAGGTTTCCCGTATCAAGGACAGCGATGGCGATGGCCGAGCCGACGTATTCGAGACTCTTGGAGACGGGTGGGGCATCAATGGCGACTACCACGAGTACGCTTTTGGCACGCGTCACGACAAGGATGGTAATATTTGGGTAGTCCTTTGCCTCACGGGCTCCGGCGGAGCCGATGACAAGAGCCCCTTTCGCGGTTGGTGCATGCGGGTAACTCCTGATGGCAAGACGATTCCAACCGGTTATGGCATCCGTTCTCCCGGCGGCATAGGCTTCAATCACCTTGGCGATGTTTTCTATTGCGATAACCAAGGACTCTGGAACGGTTCCAGTTCCCTCAAGCATCTTCGCCCCGGGGGATTTCAAGGTAATCCAACCGGCAACAAGTACTTCGCCCTCACCGATGCGCTCGGGCCCAAGCCACCCGACCCAAAGGACGGAAGCCGGATTGAGGTCGAACGATCAAAAGTGCCCGACCTTGTACCTCCTCCCATAGTTCTTCCCCACGGCAAGATGGGCAATTCGCCTGCCGGTATCGAGTGTGATGAAACGGGTGGGAAGTTCGGCCCCTTCGCCAACCAACTCTTCGTTTCCGAACAGACCCACTCAAAGGTACATCGGGTGTTCCTTGAAAAGGTTAATGGCTTTTACCAAGGAGCGGCTTTCCCTTTTCTCAAAGGATTTGGATCGGGCAATATCGTCGCCAGATTCGCTGTGGACGGTAGCATGTTCACTGGTGGAACCAATCGTGGATGGGGTTCGCATGGCAAGAATCCCTTTTCTTTCCAGCGTGTGAATTGGACGGGTAAAGTTCCTTTCGAAGTACACGAAATGCGAGCCAAGGCAGATGGCTTTGAACTAACTTTTACACAAGCTGCAGATCCTGTATCTCTTGAGAAGATCTCTTCCTACACAATGGAAGCTTATACCTATATCTATAAGAGTGGTTACGGAAGCCCTGTGGTGGACAAGACCATACCTTCAATTAAAAAGGCAGTGTCCGGCAAAGATGGCAAAAGCGTAAGGATTCACATAGAGGGCCTCGTCAAGGGTAACGTCCACGAATTGAAGATGCCCGGCATTCGTCTTAAGGGCTCGGAGCAACCTCTCCTTCATGACGTAGCCTATTACACCCTGAACGAAATCCCCAAAGGCTGAATCGCCAAGATTCTAGAATTCTGCTTTTAGCTGATTAATATGAAGATTAAATTGGTGTTGATCGGCCTTATGGCTTTTGTGTCTGCGTGTTTTCTTGTTGCAGCGAAAAAATCGCCCAACGTCGTTCTTATCCTGTCCGATGACCAATCTTGGACCGATTATGGATTTATGGGACATGATGCGATCGCGACTCCTCATCTTGATAAATTAGCCAAGGAAAGCGTCCTCTTCCGTCGCGGTTACGTGCCCACTGCTCTATGTCGCCCCTCTCTTGCCACTTTGATTACGGGACACTTTGCCCATCGTCACGGCGTAACGGGCAACGATCCTTCTCCTAAGTATGCCGACCGAAATTCCAAACTCTACACTGAGCGTAGAGCGAAGCTGATTTCATACCTCGATAAGTTCGACACGATGCCGGATTTGCTTGGTAAACAAGGCTACCTCAGCCATCAAAGCGGAAAGTGGTGGGAGGGTTCCTTCGCTCACGGTGGCTTTACTCATGGGATGACTCGAGGTTTCCCAAAACCCGGTGGTCGACATGGCGACGACGGTCTCAAGATAGGTCGCTCGGGAATGGAACCGATAGAGACTTTCGTCGATCATGCGGTGTCCAAAGACAAGCCCTTCTTCCTTTGGTATGCTCCATTTCTTCCGCACACTCCTCACAATCCGCCAACCCGTTTATTTGCCAAGTACCGCAAAGATGGTCGCCCGGTTAGTATCGCAAAGTACTATGCCATGTGCGATTGGTTTGACGAAACCTGTGGGCAACTCATCAATTACCTTGAAAAGAAGAAAGTTCGGGACGACACCCTCATCGTTTACGTCACCGATAACGGTTGGATACAAAATCCCGCTCGTAACGGGTACGCTCCTCGCTCCAAGCAAACTCCCTACGAAGGCGGAATTCGCACCCCGATCATGTTTTCTTGGCCTAACGGTGGTATCAAGCCCGCGGACCGCCCCGAATTAGTCTCAAGCATCGACATCGTTCCGACTATTCTTGCCGCCGCAAATGCCACCATTCCCGGAGATCTGCCCGGATTGAACCTTCTCGGTAACTTGCAGAAAAATTCACCCATCGAGCGCAAGGGGGTTTTCGGAGAAAGTTTCGCTCATGATATCGCCGATGTGGAGAAACCGGAAGCCTCGCTTCTTTTCCGTTGGCGGATAGAGGGCAAATGGAAGCTTCTTTTAACTTACGATGGCGAAGTGAATCGGTATAAGAGCACACACCCTCGAACCGAGAAGCGTCCACAACTTTTCGACCTGTCCAAGGATCCCCATGAAAATAACAATCTTGCAGGCAAGCACCCCGAGGTCGTCGCCGATCTCGCTGCCAAGATTGCCGCATGGTGGCCGGTCAAGGAACGAAAGTTCATTACCAAATACAATTGATAGCGTAACCGGACTCCTAGTTTAAACCACTAATGGTTCAACCCGATTTTGAGAGTCGGTTTTTTTCGGCTCAATCCCCCAGAAACAAAGGTCTCAAAGGTTGCCCGGCAAGTAATTTGCGGCGGATTTCGTCGTGATGCGCCCTGTAATAGTAGAAGGACACTTTCTGTGAGTGGTGGCCCAAGCAAAATTGGAAGTAGATTCTTTCGACACTTGAGGAAGTGTTGGATTTTGGCCAATTTGCATCTCGAATTGCCAATGGGTTAACCACGAATGAAATTTCTTCATTGGGTTTTAGTTCCACGGCTTCCGTCGGATAGGAAATTCCCTTAGATCCAGGCAACTTGAAAGCCTTTCCTTTTATAATCACAACGAGGCTTTCCTTCCAGAGTATCCGTTTATCCGTCCTTCGGAGCACGGGAAGTGTGACAGGTTGGTCGGTGAAGTTTGAAACAGTTAGGCGTATTTCACCATCCCCATCCCTATTGAGGTTAGTCACGAAAACCGAGGGTACCTTGGTAATCGCCATAGTTGCCTTTTCGTTCCACTCAAACGACGGTCGACCAGTCCTGCTACACGAGAAGGAACCTTCTTTCGGCACGACCTTCTTAGGCCATTTGTATTGCAACTTTGCCCATGGCGAAAGAATTTCTCCTTCTTCGGCTATCCATCCATAAGGCAAGGTACACTCGAACCTGACTTCTTTTTCTCTAGCATCACTGATCGGTTCCCATCCCAGAAACCGGAAAGTAGTTCCCTCTTTCGCTAATGCGACGAAACTCCTCGTCTGATTT
>JACNJI010000386.1 GCA_014382645.1 Verrucomicrobiota bacterium
CGGTGGTGCCAATTGTAACAAAGTCAATATCCTTACGATCGAGCAATTTTCGATATTCTTGATATCCCTTGGCCGTGTCTTGGGCACGAAACCCCTTGATCACCCGCTCAACTCGCTGGGTATCCAGATCGCAAACGCCCACGACGTCGGCGAAGCGACGAGCGGCATTGGCATCGCTTGTGCCACGACCACCGACCCCGATGGCTCCGAAGCGAACCCGTTCATTTGGCGAACCCTTTTCTGCAGAGAGTAAAAATGGCCCCGTAACGGTTGCTGCGGCACTCGCAGCGACGAGTTTTCCGGATTGTAAAATAAAACGACGTCTGGATTGGTAGGTTTTCATAATAATTCTTCGATAGGGGATTCGATTAGGAAGAAGCAAACATATTTAGCGATTTACTATCTCTTTTACTTGGATGTCTACGAGCCTTAGTTATAACAGGCTAATGAAACAAATTTTATTTCTTACTTGTATTGCCATATTTTCGGGAGGTTGCCTAGGTACAAAAAAAGACGAAGCTATGAAAACAGAAAATCAGGAAACTGTTCCAATCAAGACTGAAAAAACTCAGATTGCTATTCTGGGCGGGGGTTGCTTTTGGTGTACGGAAGCTGTCTTCGAGCTTTTGGAAGGTGTCGAATCCGTTGTTTCAGGCTATGCGGGTGGCGCTAATCCAAACCCGACTTATGAGCAAATATGTACAGGGAATACAGGTCACGCAGAGGTCATAAAGATCTTGTTCAATCCTGCTGAAACCAGTTACGAGCAGTTGCTTGTAACCTTTGGCGAGTGCCATGACCCAACGACCTTGAATCGACAAGGCGCCGATACGGGAACCCAGTATCGTTCCACAATCATGTATGTTAACGAAGATCAAAAACAATTGGCTGAAGCCTGGAAGTCCAAGCTTGGGTCTGAACTAGAGGATCCGGTGGTAACGGAAATTGTGGCATCTCCCGTGTTTTACCCTGCCGAGGACTATCATCAAGACTACTTCCGGCGCAACCCGAACCAAAGTTACTGTGCTTTTGTCATTCGACCGAAGTTGAAAAAACTAAAATTGGGAGAAGACGCAAAAGATCAGTAGAAATTTCATTTCCAGTGCTCGCCAATTTTTCTTATCAAGAAATCAACGCTGCGAGCCAACTGATCCATTCCGTCTACGCCATCTTCCACACTAATCCAACCCGAGAAGTTACGACCCGCGAGGCGCGAAAAAATGGCATCGTAGTCGTTTAAGCCCTTACCTATTTCACCGTGACGAAGACGGGATGCGTATCCCTCGACATTTTCTTCTCGCCTCAGATCCTCCAAGGTTCCTTCCGCCAAATATCTGTCGCTGGCGTGCATCGTGAGAACGCGATCCAGGATAGAATCAAGGAGTTCGATGGGATCATCACCAGCAAGAAAGGCATTGGAAGGATCGTAGTTCACGCCAAATCCAGGGTCGTCTATGGAACCAACTAGCTTCTGGAAACTGCTCATCTTTTGAGCAAATTCGGGATAAATCCAAAAATCATCCTTGTAGTGATTTTCGATGATTAAAGTCACTCCCAATTCCTTTGCCTTAGGAAGGCATGATTCGATGCATTCTGCGGCAAGACGGAGGCCGTCGTCTTCAGATAGTTCAGGACGCCTTTGCCCTGAAAGAACGCGACAGAAAGAACCACCTAATTGAGCGGTCATTTCTATCCAGGATATTTCTTTTTCTACCTGTTCTTTTCTGAATCCTGAATCAGGATGTGTGAAATCAGGGGAGCAGCAGAACATGGGAATACACAAATCCTTATCTTCCACCATCTTGCGAAATTTAGATGCATTGCTTAATTCGGATAATTCGATGAATCCGCAGTAAAACTCCAACCCATCAATAGGGAGTACAGACGCCATATCGATCCACTCTTCTACAGTCATTTCCCCCGTTTTGCAAAGAGCTTGCATATAGGCTTTTGGGAATACTGCAATTTTAGGTCGTTTAATCATTCTTTAACGGGATTTCTGCCAATGACGGGAAATTGCTCTATGTCTATTATCGAACCACTCACGGGTCGGGTCTCGCCGGAAACCCAAGGGAGTGCGATTTTAGCGATTTCCTCAGGAAGTAATATACGTCCACAAGGAGCTAGGTTAGCGGGCACCTTGTCGGGCCAGTCGGCGGATAAACCCTCGGCGATTTTGGCCTTGATCTCATTTGGACTTAGGACCCAACCCAGGTTGAACTGATTTACGCAAACTCCATTCTCTCGGTGAAGGGTATCTCCAAGATTTCTAGTCATTGTAAGCAACGCTCCCTTGGTCATACTATAAATGAGAAGGTTTCGCTCGCCGCAGTATGAGTTAATGGACCCAATATTTAGCACATTGCCCTTTGCTTTAGATAAATAGGGTAGGGCGGATTTGATGAGAAATAGGGGAGCGCGGGTATTGACACTGAAATCATGGTCAAATAGATTGGCGTCAGATTTGTCCAAATCCTTTCGGGTTATTACGGCAGCGTTGTTTACCAATGCATCGATCCCGCCAAAGGCGTTTACGGTCGCATCAATTAAGTTCTGGGGGCTTTCTGGATCGGATAAATCATCCGAGCGTTCCAGAACTCGATCGCCGAGATCACTGGCTACACGATGAACTTCACTTGGGTCCTTTCCGTGAATTACAACTCGAGCTCCTGCCGCATGAAAGAGGCGGGCCATAGCTTCCCCGATCCCCGTCGCGCTGCCAGTGATTAGAATTGTTTTCCCATCAATCATCTAGTTATAAATAAAAATAAATAAAATTAATTTAGATTTTGCGGATTTAATTGAGCCTTTACTATTTCACCATTATGCATTGCCTCGAATGCATCTCTCCAATTAGAGAGCTTCCATGTTTCAGTTAGTATTGGAGCGGGGTCTAGTCTTTTCGATGTCAGCAATCGCAAGACGGCTTCCCACATAGGTCTATTATGACTAAAGCTCCCAAAAAGTGAAATGTTCTTTTGTACAAGTGGATCCAAACTGAAGTCGATCGGTTGTGGTCCCCACCCGACTTTTGCGATTCTTCCTCCGGGTCGAACGGCATCGATAGCCGTTCGGAGTGTTACCGATACACCGGCAGCATCGACAGCCAAATTAACTCCGGTGCCGTCTGACTTCTTGGCCCATTCAATGATGCCCTCGGTCAACGGAATCAGGCCCAAATCCTTTGCTATCGAAAGACGTGCTTTATCACTCGGTAATCCCGATATGGCGACCTCGGCCGCACCGCCCACCTTGGCCATCAAACCGCATAAAATACCGATAGGTCCAGGACCAAGTACGAGTACCCGATCACCGGGCTTGACTGATCCGTTTTCAATAACGGCATTGTAGGCTACGCAACATGGTTCAGTTACGGCGGCTATTTTCAGAGGCAGTTCTTCCGGAACGTGATGCAGGCAGCGAACTGGCACTTTCACGAATCTAGTCATTGCTCCATCTACGCCATAGCCAAATCCTTTTCTGTTCGGATCCAGTTGGTAATTGCCTTCTTTAGTTAGAGGATTTTGAGGGTCAATGACTGCAGCCGTTTCACTCGTTACTCGATCACCCATTTCGAATTCAATTACTTGTTTTCCGAGTTCAACGATTCTTCCTGCAAATTCGTGGCCAAGAACCACCGGGTAATTTACCGGCCAACTATGGCCACCCTTCCATTGGTGTAGGTCGGAACCGCATACGCTTACGGTATCCACCTCCATTATTACGTCGTCGGGTCCTGGTTTTGGTTCAGGGATATCTCGTATCTCAACACTGTCGGGGTCTGTGGCGTAATTTACTATGGCCTTCATATATAACTTCTACTGCTGTTTTTCACGACCTACCGGAACATCATCGTAGGCATGTACTTTCTCGCAAATAATTCGTAGAGACGACTCCACGTTTCCATCGGCTGCGCGGAAAGAGTCCGCATCGATTGCCAGTGGGGCACCAAGCACCACGAGAGGGGCTCCGTATTCAGGTGTTTGGACGGCTTGCTCAATGGTTAAACCTCCAACTGCCTGTACGGGCACTTCCACTGCGTCAACAACTGCACGCAATTGGTCTAGGGGATTTGGAGCGATTTCGTTTCTTGCGGCAATTCCCCGGCGTTCGTCGTATCCCACATGGTGAACGACGTATCCACAACCTAGTTCGGCTAGCCTGCGGGCACCCTCGACCATGTCCTCGCAGCCAAGATTATCCCCCATGACTCCGATACCAAAATCCGCGCCGGCTTTTACCACTTCCTTTATTGTTTCTGCATGGGCCCGAGCCATTACTACGACGTGCGTGGCTCCTGCCTTTGCCATGACTTCCGCTTCCAAGTACCCTCCGTCCATTGTCTTCAGGTCGGCTACTATTGGAATCTCGGGAAATTGTTCTCGTAGAGTCCTGACGGCTCGCATCCCTTCGGCGAGTATGAGTGGAGTTCCTGCTTCCAACCAGTCAACCCCTGCCCTTAATGCCATCCGGGCATGGGAAATGGCCTCGTCTAGGTCAATTATGTCTAAGGAAATTTGGACTATGGGCTTCATTATTCTATTATTGCAATTGCCCTGACCGGGGAACCGTCAATTCCCTTCAGGTTGAGTGGAAAGGCCGAAAGCGTAAATTCATTTGGGAGCCTGTCAAGATTTCGCAGGGCCTCGACTATGACAATTTCAACGCCCGGAGCGAGCAGCGGCAAGTGTGTTCCCCAAGCATCCTTGCCCGGAGTAGGGAGATCCATTCCCAGCAAAGCGATCCCCGTATCGGCAATCCATTCGGCGGCTTCGGGCGTTATGTACGGAAAATCGGTGAAGAAAGTCTCTTTTCCGAACTGTTTTTCCCAACCTGTCCTTAGGATTATGCGGGTACCTGAATCAAAGGCATCGGCGTGGGGAAGAAAGGTTTCCACAGTCAGCTCCGTATTGGGAGCAAGCTCTCCTCCGGGCACGAGATCGATGAGGCGAGCCGGTCCGAAAAAAGGTTCCAGCGGCATTTCATCGATGGTCTTTCCCTCGGCATAGAAGTGAAAGGGAGCATCGAGATGGGTTCCTTGGTGGCTACCCATTGTTAATTTGGTGACGCTTACCCGCTGCTCTTGATGGGTGGCATGAGGCGTAGCGACGAATGCAGGGTCACCGGGAAAGCTTGGAACGCCGTTGGCGAGCGGATGGGAGAGGTCTAGGAGCATGGGTTGAGAAAGCTGACCACCCGATGCCTCCGGGCAAAGTGAAAAGGCCGGAACTATTTAAGGAGTCGAGGGAAGGATTGGCCGTTGAGTCATGATGTTGGCCAAAGAGGGAAACTCGCCGCACCCGAGGTAGATGCTGCGAGTTTTCCTTTTGGCGAGGTCTTCCCCAAAGAATGAAACGGGACGCCAGCCTGTGGTGCGAAAGATCGGGGTCTTTTTATCCACAGATGATTTGGCAATCTCGTTTAGTTCGGTCTGCAGTTTCATCGTTTGTTTCAATCCAGTTTGTTTTTCTGTGCCGAAAGCTTGTTGCTTTCTATAGTTTAAATAGCCGAAGTACTCGAATTTGAGACATATTTTCAGTGGTCTACTCTTTTATTGATCAGGCTTGGTGGGAGTTTTCATATATTTGTCTCGAGGGCGCCGGTTTCGTCTATTTGCTAAGACTCGCACCTTTTTATTACATTTAACGAACAGCTACTATGAAGACTCTATTACTAAGCCTGCTCACGATCACTGCGGCGACTTTCTCGATTCACGCCGAAACCAAAGTCACTCTCTCCGGAGTTCATCTCTGCTGCAAGGGTTGCGTAAACGGTGTGAGCAAAGCGGTCAAGAAGGCCGGTGCCTCTGCAACCTGCGATGCCAACGCGGGCTCCGTAGTTATTACCGGGGATCAGGCATCCGTTAAAAAGGCCCTTACGGGTATGTCTAAGGCCGGCTACTATGGGAAGTCCGACAACAAAGACCTCGCCATCGACTGCCAAGGCGGAGCCAAGGACGAAAAGGTGAAGAGCCTAACCTTGGGCGGATCGCATCTCTGTTGCGGGAAATGCATCAAAGCCGTTGCCAAAGCCGTCAACGAAACCGATGGGGCTTCAGCTCACACCGCAAAGAAGGGAAGCAAGACCTTTAAGGTCACGGGCGACTTCAATGCCGCTGCCTTTATTAATGCGCTCCATGCAAATGGCTTGCACGCCTTCGTGAAGTAAGGCGTTTTCCTCCACCTCTTTTTCAGCAAAAGCCCCGATGTTTTCGCCGGGGCTTTTGCTTGCCTGTTAATAGAAGACCGCTTTCCTCGCATCCATGAAACGCAACCTCTATCTTCTCA
>JACNJI010000387.1 GCA_014382645.1 Verrucomicrobiota bacterium
CGCATGAGCGTGAGAGAATCGTTAAGCCCATAACACACTCCTTCCAAAACGGCTCTCGTCAGGTGACTTTTGCCATGTCGCAGGCTCAAACCAATGAAGCTTCCACGGGCATTAGGATCAGGATAAGGTGTTCGCTCACCCGACAGGTAAGGCAAGAAAAGTAAACCCTCGGATCCGGCAGGGGCTCCGGATGCCAATTGGGTGAGTGCGTCGTAAGCATCAATACCACCGTTGGCTTCAGCAGCCATTTCCTCTCTTCCAAACTGGTTGCGATACCACTGGAAAGAACCAGCCGCTGAAAGCATCACTCCCATGAGATGCCACTTGCCGGGAACGGCATGGCAAAAGGCATGAAGCTTACCCTCGGGCTCTACCCGGTACTCATCGCTGTGCGCAAAGACAACACCGCTGGTTCCCAAGGTGGCGGAAATGGTACCTGCCCCCACGATGCCGCAACCAACCGCTTGCGCCGCTTGATCTCCGCCTCCGGCAATAACCGGCGTACCCTCCGGCAGGCCAGTGGCCTCAGCGCCGAACTTGGAGATTTTGGCAGAGGCCACGTCCGACTCAGTAACTTCGGGCATCCACGAAGACGGAATATCCATGGCCGCTAGCATCTCATGCGACCAACATCGATTCGCAACATCAAGTAACGAGGTACCGGAGGCGTCTGATACATCGGTAAAGAAATCCCCGGTCAGCTTGTAGCGAACATAGTCCTTGGGAAGCAGAATTTTTGTAATCCTCGCATAAACCTCCGGCTCGTTTTCGCGAGTCCACACAATTTTCGGAGCAGTAAAACCAGGCAGGACGGGGTTACCGGTTAACTGGATAACCTTTTCCGCACCCACCTTCTCCGTGATGGCCTCGCATTGCTTTCCCGTACGCTGATCATTCCACATGATGCAGGGTCTAAGAACCTCCCCCTTGCCATCCAAGGCAACCATCCCGTGCATCTGGCCCGTTAGCCCTACACCGAGAATGCTCGCAGGATCCACCTTGGTGAGCAGAGCTCGTATTGCCGTCACGGTGGCATCCCACCAGTCGGCGGGATCCGATTCCGCCCAGGAGGGTCTCGGCGTTTGAAAGTCGTATTCGGAAACAATGGTCTCGACCACCTCCCCGGATACGTCGATTAGAACCGCCTTGGTTGAGGAGGTTCCCACGTCTATTCCAATTAAATGAGAAGCCATAGAATAAGAAGTTGTTAAAATCACCTAAAGAATGACTCGTGAGGAAAAAGTAAACGGAAAACCTTCCCGGATACCCGACACCCCCTTGGCAGTGTCCGCCTTTCCCCTTGACAAATTGCCCAAAACGTTGATTTTATTGGGCAACAATCCACTTCTTCGGAAGCGGTTTTAGATAAACAAATATAAACCAAACATTAAGGAAACTGACGTCATGAAAAGCTTTCTGACCATCTTAAGTATCCTGTCTATCGCCCTCTTCGCTTCTTGCGGTGGTGGTGATGACACTGGAGGAGACGATGTTAACGGCAGTGCTGCCGATAGCAACGCTAGCGAGTAAGCTCGCAAGTCTCTTTCGAAAAGGATTTACGAACGAAAAAAGACCGCCTCCGGGCGGTCTTTTTTTTGTGCCTTAAGAAACAAGATGAAGCCTAGTTCGCGGACACCGAAACCGTTTTGTCCACAGAAGGAAATTCTTTCGACAAGGCTTGGGTAACCTTACCTGTGACAGCCCATTCAGTTCCTCGACGCAGAACGTCTTGGAAACCAACGCAGAGCATGGAATAGTCGGCATGCCCCATAGGTGTGTGGAAAACCCTGCCCTTCCCATAGCTTATTGTCATGATAATTGGCTCGTGCCTTTTGCTTTTTGAGCTGTACGCCGTGGCGATGACCTCAACCTTATCCGCAGGACCTCGCAGAGAGTCATATAGCTCATCTTTGGCGTGCTTCCACTCGGCGGGCATGCCCTTCACGATGGGATGATCCTTTTGTCGGAGTTTTACTGTAAACTCGTGCTGCGCTCCATGACTACCCCCATGACCGGGACGAGGATCGCGCACAAGCTTATTGGAGTCGTCAAAATATAAATATGGACCGTTCTTCTCGGTGCGCCCTCCCCAGCCACCCAAACCAATCATGCGATTGTACTCCAACCAACCTGAAAAAGAATTATTGGCGGCATGGACAACGACAAAGGCTCCTCCACCCTTAACGTAATCCTCGAGGGACTTCTGCAGGGGATCAGGCCAAGATTGCCCGTTGTAGTTGCTAAGAGTAACGTCAAAAGATCCGAATTTCGGATTCCACTTAGCCCAGTCATCCTTAGACCCATTTCTAGCAGGACTAGTGGATACGGTAACGGAAAAACGACCGGAGCTTTCGAGGGCTTTTTTAAGCACAGGCGTAGTCGCCTTCCAATTGTGATTGTTTTGCCCGTCGATCAAAAGAACCTTTATGGATTCGGCCGAAAGGAAGGAATTGATAAAACCGGAGAAAGAAAGAACTATTAAAAAGCGTAAGGCATTTTTCATGGTTTGGTTTATTCTAGATTAAAATGAGTAGTAAAGATGAGAACCGAGTTGGCCAAAAAGCAAATCATAAAGATTGAATTCAATCAAATGACCGAAGGGACTCCCTTGCTGGTTTGAGGAAAAGTTGGTAGGAAGAAAACGGAGAGTAAACTACCCTTTGCCTTTCTTTTTTCCGATCATGGCCTTCTTTTTTGCAGGAATGGCCTTTTCCATCTTCTGGATTGCTGCCATGTCGACGAACTTGCTCTTGCCTCCGGTCATTGCGGCAATTTCTTGCAACGGTTTTTTGGCCCCGGCAGGTGCGCCATAACCTATAGTGTAAATTTTAGTGCGACCTTTCCTGGCCTTTATAATATCCATTCCTTGGAGCTTGGGATTGGAATTACCATCGGTCATAAAATAGATGATGTCGGGCTTGGGGTTCAGGTAAAAAGCCCACTCAAAGGAATTGTTCCAGACCGTACCGTAAGTCAGAGGAGTTTCCCAAACGGCTTCGGTCAATTTTTTTTTGGTAGAAGGAGTTACAGGAATCCATTTCGGTCTGCTTGGAGTAAATCCAGCAACCGGCGCCCAACCGGCGCCATTTGTCCCTTTCCATTTTTTGTGCAAGACATTGGCGTTTTCACCAGCCAACCAAGTGGGACCGGAAAAGAACATTACGCACACGGAACCGACCGCGGGCAACTTATCGATAGCTGTAGAAAGCTCGTCGCGCATGACTAAGTCGCGACCACGCATCGAAGCTGAATAATCGATAATGAAACAAATCTTGTTTGCTCTCGACTTCATTCCCATAAAGGTGGAGGCAAAAGCCTTGTCCAAAGCCGACATATCAACTTTAACACGAACATCGCCCACATCGCCCATCGGGCTAATGGCAATGGAAGGATTGATCTCAAGCGCCTTTATATCAATATCCGGCGCTGCAATATCAGAAATAGCTTTAGCTTGAAAGTTAAAGGATTTTGAGGATTTGGCAGCTTTTTGACGCTGCATAAGTTTAACCTTTTGCTGCTGCTGCTTCTTCTGTTTGGGTGCGGGCGTGGCATCAGAGAAATCAGACATGCCATCTCCCTCGGGAGCTGTCCAAATGATGAGATTCCAAAAGCAAACGAGAAACAAAACCATGAGAAAAAGAGAAATCAACATGCTGTTGAGCAAGCGGTACTCACGCATGTATTTCTGCAAAGGAGTCTCAAGATGGTGAGCCTCAGAGGAGACTTCCTCCGAATCAATAATTTCTTCTACCAATTCAGTATCTGCAGGTTGATCCATGACTTGACTAGAGCATATAACCCTAATTCATAAAAACTATGAAATTATGTCCTTGATGACATGCCCGTGAACGTCAGTCAACCGCATATCACGACCGCCATATCGGAAGGTGGATCGCTCGTGGTCTAGACCTAGCAAATGAAGCATGGTCGCATGCAAGTCGTGAATCTCGAGCTTGTTTTCCACCACGTGATAGCCAAACTCATCCGTTGCGCCATAAGTCGTTCCACCTTTTACACCACCACCGGCCATCCAAAGTGAAAAGCCCCAAGGGTGATGGTCCCGCCCATCACCCCCTTGGGCGAAAGGAGTGCGACCAAACTCGCCTGTCCATACAACGAGGGTCTCCTCAAGCAACCCCCGTTGCTTAAGATCCTTAAGTAAGGTGCCAATCGGTTGATCTACGGAACGGGCGTTTTTCGTATGTCCATCCTTCAATTTGCCATGCTGGTCCCAACGGTCTCCCGATCCACCAGGGCAAGTCAGTTCAATAAACCGTACCCCGCGTTCGACCAAACGCCTAGCAGTCATGCAAGAACGAGCAAAAGTCTTGGTACCATTCCAGCTATGATTAAATCCATAAGCTTCCTTGAGGTATTCGGGTTCGTCCGAAAGGTCCATTAGCTCGGGAACCTCCAATTGCATTCGGTAGGCTAGTTCATGATTGGAAATGGCCGACTCCAAAGCGTCATGTTCGCCGGCACGTTTCAAGTTTTCAGAATCCAGTTTGCGCATGAAGTTCAATTTAGCCCGCTGGTGAGCATCACTAGGATCACTCATCTTGACATTGGAGACAGGAGGGTTTGACGCACGGAAGACACTGCCCTGATAAGCGGCCGGAAGATAACCGGCATTAAAGTTGTCCAATCCACCCGGCGGAACCAGTCCCCCGTTCACCACCACGAAACCCGGCAAATCCTGATTTTCGCTGCCCAAACCATATCCAGCCCAAGCTCCCATGCTGGGTCGACCCTGCAGACCATTCCCGGTGTGAAGAAAATAATTCGCATTTGTATGTTCGGAAAAATTAGAAGTCATCGAACGAATTACACAAATGTCATCGGCGCATGATCCGATGTGAGGAAACAAATCACTTACGGGCAAGCCGCTCTTACCATAATTTTTAAATTCCCAATGACTCTTCAACACCTTGCCAATGCTGTTGAATTGGGTCGGTTGGACATCCATAAGCTTTCTCGGATCCTGCCCGTGAAATTTTTCGAGCATGGGCTTGGGGTCGAAGGAATCGACGTGCGACACCCCTCCGTCCATGTAAAGAAAGATGACGCTTTTGGCCCGAGCCGGAAAATGTGGGCGGCGGGGCGTCAGCGGATTGAAGGCGGAATGGCGATCTTTACCCGAAGAATCAAGCCCGGCAAAGGACTTGTCATGCAACAAGGCGGAAAAGGCCATCGCCCCAAAGCCCATTCCGCAATTTTTCAACATGCTCCGTCGCGTCGTAGGAGCTCCTCGAAATTTTCCGCAATGATGATTCATGATATGATATATGACTGTCTCTTTAATTCAAAAAGATGAATTCCTTAGTATTGATTATGGCGTGAGCCAAATCCTTCCATGGTAACTCATGATCCTCAGCAACGCCATGAAGCTTAGCCTGTTCGACAATAAAAGCTCTCGATGCATTCATCTCGAACTCGCTGGGTGGGCGAGCAAAAGCAGATTCGTAAAGAAAGCTGATGCGCTCCCGAACATCGCTAAACTGCGAGATTATTTTTTTTCCCCAGAGAGTAGCTTGCCCCACGACAAAAGGATCATTCATCAGGATGAGGGCCTGCGAAGGCACGTTTGAGTTCGTGCGACGCCCCACGGCGTTGAACGGAGAAGGAGTATCGAACGCCAACATGAAGGGGGAAAGAAAATTTCGGCGCACGGAGACATACACACTACGTCTCCCATTGCCATCGAGCGGGCCTGCTCCGGGTCTTCCTCTACCCTCCATGAAAGCCGTTAAGTACGTAGCTACTGATTTGCCGTACATCTTTTCATCAAGCCTACCCGAAACAAAAAGCAAGGCATCTCGAATGGACTCTGATTGCAATCGACGTAAATTGGCTCGATGCCACAGGGCATTCGAGGGATCCTTACTTTCTCCGGGGCCCTTTGCCTCGCTACACATTTGATAGGTTCGGCTAATGATGATCTCCTTGATCATTGCCTTCACGGACCATTTGTTATCAACAAGCCGCCCAGCCAAGTGATCGAGCAAATCCGGATGAGTAGGTCGTTGGCCCAAAACCCCGAAGTCATCGGTGGACGGAACGATACCACGGCCGAACAAGTGGTGCCACAAACGGTTAACCAATACGCGGGAGACAAAAGGATTACGTTTTGGGTCGGTGATTTGCCGGGCTAATTCAAGTCGTCCGCTACCTGCTTCAGGAGCAGGTCTCTCTACGCCGCCCAATGCCTCGAGAAACCGACGGGGAACCTCATCTCCCAGGCTTCGATGATTGCCCCGTAAAAAGACGTATT
>JACNJI010000388.1 GCA_014382645.1 Verrucomicrobiota bacterium
TTCAACTCGGGCCCGTCGGGCAGGGTGAAGACGTTGCGTATCGCCCCACTGCTTACGTCCAATCCGTGAAGGTGGGCCTTTCTCTTCATTTGAGCAAGATAACCGGGGGTGACGTTTTCGGGAAAGAAATAGGAAGTGGGCTCGAAGGCGTCGAGGTCCTGGGTGGCGCACCAGTCGATGAAGCTCATCATGTCCATCCCTCCGGGAGTTCCCGGTTTGGCGGTGAGTTGTCCACGAAAGGAATAGGCCGCCAGACTGAGTTTCAATTTTGGCGCTCCGTTCCGTTTAATCGGCGCGATGGCTTGTGTGGCAAAAGGTGAAGCAAGGCCTGCGGCGAGCCCTTGGGCGAACCGCAGGCGGGAAATTTGTTTTATTTTCATGGGTCTTTCATTGAAAGGAATACTTCAGACTTTCCAAGAGAGAACTTGCCACTCCCTTGAGGTTTCTCTTGAAATTCACCTCGTAAGATTTCCATATACGATCTCCATCCCTTGTCATGCATTTTCTGAAAAGCCTATTTGCCGTACTATCGGCCACTACTTTCGCATTGGCTAAGCCAGCTTTGCATTTTGATTTCGAAGGCGAGCAGGGAGATTACGAGATCGTGGGGGACATATCCTTCGAACTTGGGCCACGACCGCCAGAGTTCCCTGACTTCGCAAAGGGAAACCGAGGAGCGCTATTCAACGGTGCTTCCAGGCTCGTAGTCAAAGATGCCGGAGTGGATAGTCCACTCGATTTCGACAACGGCGACGCCATCTCGCTCGAGGCTTGGGTATCGTCAGGGACGATTGGCGAGGGCGATAATGTCTATCTTATCGGAAAAGGGCGCACGAACAACAAGGGTTTTGCGGCCAATAACCAAAACTACGCCTTGCGCCTTCGCGGCCAGAGTGGGGAAGGGTGCGTAAGTTTTCTTTTCTTTTCGCGTCCAGAGAAAGAGAAGCCGGGCGACTGGCACCGATGGACTTCGGATTTCGGCGTTCGACCGGAAGAGGGTTGGTCCCATGTGGTCGTCACTTATGAATTTGGAAAGCCGAAGAGCGTCAAGGGTTACGTTAACGGAAAATCGGTTTCCGGCAAGTGGGACATGGGGGGTGCTACGGAACGCCCTCCCGTGGTGGACGACGATGAACTTTGGATTGCTTCCGCCCTTGGTGGTAGTCGCAATAACAGCTTTGTCGGCGGTCTCGATGAGATGGCCATACATCGGGAGATCCTGTCGCCTCAAATCATCTCAAAGCGTTATCGTCGTCTGGAGCAACCGAAACCGAAGTTTGTTCGCGATGACTGGCCTACGGACAAGGTGCTGGTCGAGGTGGTCGAGGGCTTTTCGCCCGCCAGGGGTTGGCCACGTCCGGACTTGCCGCCTGTCGACAGCTACCAGCAAGATCTCCTCGGCTTCTTTCGAACCACCCACAAGTATGCCGAACCGGGAGTGCGTGTGGATCGTCCGAAGGCCTTTCTTCTGCGAGCATTGGCCAGTGTGACTTTGCCGCCAGGTGAACACGATTGGTTGGTTCGTTCCCGCTGGGCTTCACGCATCTGGGTGGACGACAAGCTTATGGTTTCCGTGCCTCAACCCAGCAAAAGCGGCGGAGCTCATCACCATGTCCCCGAGATTCCCAAGGACTGGCCTGCTTATTTACGCTTGCCCGGACCCGGTGATGCGGAAAAACGCTTCCGCCTGAAAAGCAAGGGTCAAACCGTACAGGTCCGTTTCGAGACTCTTGTAGGCGACATAAAGGGAAAGGGAAAGTATCGGCATGATCTGGGGGAAACCTGCATCGCCGTTTCCTTGAGTGGTCAACCATTTGTCCTGCTTGGCCCGGCTCGTGAGGTATCCCTGACCGATGAAGGCTGGATGACTTGGAGACGCGAAAGGGAACCATTTTTCGGTGACCTCGATACGAGCCGGCGTCGCGAAGCTGCCAAGGTGACGGATCCCTATTGGGAAAAGCGCCACAGGCAAGCTCGAGAAATCGTGTCAGGGCACGTTAAACAGGCACCCCCGAAAACACTTGGTTTTCTTCCTGTACGGAACGAAGTGGACGCCTTCGTCGGCAACGGTCTCGTCCAAGCCACCAAACGACTACGGGGACCTCGGGAGGAAGCGGGCTCAATTCACTTTCGTGATAGTGTGTTTCCTTTGCTTCAGGATCGTTGCTTCAAGTGTCACGGTGAAAAAGAGAAAGGAAAACTTCGTCTGGATTCTCACAAGGCCATGCTGAAGGGAGGCGAATCAGGTGATCCCGCAGTAGTTCCACGAGACATAGGTAAGAGTCTTCTTTTCTCTCTGGTCTCAAGCCGTGACGAGGACGAACGCATGCCTCCAAAGGGCAAACCTTTTAATGCCGGGGAGCTTAAGGTTTTACGTGAATGGATTGAGTCCGGTGCTCCTTGGCCTAGTGAAAAAGAGGATGCTATAGCCGCCGATGGCAAAAAGGTAACCCGCAAGGAAATGGCCGAGGCTAATCTTTTTCCAACTCCCCTCACTGACGATCTTTCTTTCTTGCGAAGGGTGACCATTGATCTCGTGGGGGAATTTCCTTCTTTAGCTGAAATTGACGACTTTGAGAAAGACAAATCCGCGACCAAGCGCTCCAGTGTGATAGACCGCTTGCTTGCCGATCCAAGGTGGGCGGACAACTGGGTGGGATATTGGCAGGACGTCCTTGCCGAGAACCCCAACATACTCAAGCCGAAGCTCAACAATACCGGCCCATTTCGCGAATGGATTCACGAGGCCTTTCTCGACAACAAGCCGATGGATCGTTTTGTAACTGAGCTTGTCCTCATGGGAGGAAGCAAGCACGGGGGGGGGCCATCCGGTTTCGGCTTGGCTACGCAAAACGACGTCCCCATGGCAGCCAAGGCTCATGTGATCGGATCCGCTTTCCTCGGGACGAACCTTCAGTGCGCCCGTTGTCACGATGCTCCTTATCACCCCTTCAAGCAGGCCGATCTTTTCGGCATGGCAGCCATGCTTGAGCGAAAGGCCATCAGCGTACCCAAGTCCAGTATTGTCGCACTTCCCACGGCGGGTGCCCGCAAACCACTTATGGAAGTGACGCTCAAGCCCGGTGCAAACGTGAAGCCGGCGTGGAATTTCACTTCTTTTGCCGCCGCCACGACTGCCGATCCATATTTGCGAAACGCAAAAGATTCTCGTGAACGGCTCGCGATACTGATCACATCACCCGCCAATGACCGTTTCCCTCAGGTTATCGCAAACCGGCTCTGGAAACGTTTTTTTGGCCTTGGCTTGATCGATTCCCCGGGCGATTGGCACAAGGCCCGTCCCTCGCATCCCGAGCTTTTGAAACACCTTGGTCGAGTATTCGTGCTTAGCGGTTATGATCTCAAGAGCCTTGCCCGCCTTATTCTGAACTCCCATGCTTACCAGCGCCAATCCTCTCCTAACGCCAATCCTCAATCAACTTCCGAAAAGCCATTATTCGCGGGTCAAACTCGACGTCGTATCAGGGCCGAGCAAATCGTGGACGGTCTTTACCACGCTACTGGACTTCCGATGGAAGTGGGCGAATTGAACATGGATCGTGACGGCGGTCTTGGTCCGGAAACTTTTCTTAATCTCGGCATTCCTCGCAAGGCATGGCAATATGCCTCACTTTCCAACGAACGAGATCGACCAAGCCTTGCTATCCCGCGCGTTCAAGCCGTCATAGACACCCTCAAGCAATTCGGTTGGCGTCCTTCGCGTCAAGATCCCCTCACCGATCGGGAGGAAGCTCCGCATGCCCTGCAACCCGGCATTCTCTCAAATGGCATCTTGTCCATTTGGCTTACGCGTCTTTCTTCCGAGCACGGCATTACCGAGGAATGCCTTGAGGAACGCTCCGTCGAGGACTTGCTCGATGCCGTCTTCCTTCGCCTGCTGACTCGTCGCCCGACTGAAACGGAACGCGACCGTTTTCTTCCCCTTCTTCGGGAGGGCTATGCAGAACGGATTATTCCCGTCGCCGAACGAAAGCCCACTCCTTGGCCAAAGAAAATACCGGCCGTGTCTTGGTCGAACCACCTTAGCCCGGAAGCGAACTTCTTCGTTATCGAAGAGGAAAAACGAGCTCGCGAAGGAGATCCGCCCAGTAACGCCTTGCGTCCTACTTGGCGCGAACGCATGGAGGATGCACTTTGGGCGGTTATTAATTCTCCGGAAATTCTTTTCATCCCATGAGCAACCCATTAAATAATCTCTCTCGCCGTACTTTTTTGCAGTCCTCGGGAATTGCTTCAATTGCGGGCATTTGTGGTTTGCGCCAAGGAGCGGAAGCGGCCTTAAAAAATCATATTAAAGGCAAGGCCGAGCATTGCATTTTCCTTTGGCTGGGAGGTGGGGCTGCCCAAATTGACACCTTCGACCCCAAGAAGAAAGGTGATGCGAAAGCCAAGAAAGCCGGATCCTACTACGACGCCATCGACACCGCCGTTCCGGGTGTCCAAGTCTGCGAGCACCTTCCCCGCGTAGCCGGTGTTCTGGATCGCATCACTCTTTGTCGAACAATTTCGCACGAAGTCATCGACGAGCACGCGGCCGCCGCTTATCAGGTTCATACCGGTCGCCCCGTCAGCGGAACCATTCAGTATCCTTCACTCGGTTCCATCGTAGCTCACGAGAAGGGGCAATTGGAGAAAGGTACTCCGAAGTACGTCGTGATCGGTTACCCGAGCATTTCGCGGAATCCCGGCTTTCTCGGAGCGAAAGACGGGTTCCTTTATCTCTTGGACGTCGAATCCGGCCCCGCAGGTCTTGCTCGTCCCGCTAGCGTGGTTTCTTCACGATGGAAGCGTCGCGAGGAGTTGCTGGGAGTTCTCCGCAAGGGATACGTCAGCCGTAATCGCGAAGATCGTCGAATCCAAGACTATGACTCCACCTTGCAGGACAGCCTCGAACTAGCCGGCCCAAAGTTCATGAGCACTTTCGACCTCGCGAGAGAGTCGGCTGATTTACGAGAATCCTACGGTGGTGAGTTTGGTCAGCGTTGCCTGCTTGCCCGACGCCTCGTTGAGCGAGGTGTGCGCTTTGTCGAGGTTTCACACAACCTGAATTTTCTTAACGGCACCGGGTGGGATACTCATAACCAAGGCCAACTCAACCAGCACCTTCTAATCAAGGAACTCGACAACGCTCTCTCCACCCTCATCACTGATCTTGAGTCCCTCAAGCTGCTGGATAAGACCCTTATTGCCGTGGGTACGGAGTTCGGGCGTCCCGCCGGATTCGATGGCGGGGGCGGTCGCGGTCACCATTCAAAATGCTTCAGCCTTCTTCTTGCCGGTGGAGGTCTCAAGCACCGGGGAGCTTATGGGGTTTCAGACGATCTCGCCCAGAAGTCGGTCGAAAACATAGTACCCTTGCCGGACTTTCACGCCACAATCCACGCCGCTCTCGGTATCGACCCATCCAAGGAACTCCATGCCGGCGATCGTCCCGTACCTATAACGGACGGCGGCAAGCCCATTGAGAGTTTGTTTGTTTGATGAGAATCATACTTTTTCTACTCTCGTTCTGCCTTGCCTCGGCTGCGCCCAAGCTATCCCTTACATGGGAGAAAAACTGGCTCGAAATTCATGGAGACCATCTGCCGGGTTCGATGCGGGTGCATTATTTAGAGGCCTATTGCCGGGCAAATTCCCAGACTACGGACTGGGGGAAGCACACCGTGGTGGGGCACGAAACGAAAATGGTCTCTGCTTCGGATGACGGTTCCCGAATAGAACTTCTTTGCCATCTCAAGGATGGCGTTACCGTACGCCACGTCATTACAGCTCGTGACGATGAAATCGATTTCCGCCTCACGGCGCAAAATCCCACCAGCAAGCTTTCCGGGGCTCACTGGGCCCAACCTTGCGTGAGGGTAGGGGTCTTCACGGGAACGGGAGCAGACAAGACATCCGACAAGTATGCCTACGTTAAGAAAAGTTTCATCTTTCTAGATGGCAAACAGGCCATGATGCCCACCCGCGACTGGGCTATGAAGGCACGCTATATTCCCGGGCAGGTATGGACCGCTCCCGGGGTGGCTCGGGCCGACGTCAACCCTCGTCCCCTGCACAAGGACGTTCCGGACAATGGGCTCATCGGATGTTACTCAGCGGACGACAAGATGCTCTTCGCCACGGCATGGGAACCGTATCAAGAACTCTTTCAAGGGGTGGGTCGCTGTCTCCACAGTGATTTTCGTCTCGGTGGCTTGAAACCCGGGGAAAAGCTTGAGATAAAGGGTAAGGTATACTTGGT
>JACNJI010000350.1 GCA_014382645.1 Verrucomicrobiota bacterium
TCGCCATGGACTGTGTGCCACGGATTTCTCGAGCCCAGTCGATGGATGCCCTCAGCTCGATGGCGAACGTGGCGGGCTATCGCGCAATGGTGGAGGCGGCTCATGAGTTCGGCCGTTTCTTCACGGGTCAGATTACGGCGGCGGGCAAGGTGCCCCCTGCAAAGGTTCTCGTGATCGGAGCTGGGGTGGCGGGACTCTCGGCTATCGGCACAGCCCGAAACATGGGGGCCATCGTAAGGGCTTTTGATACCCGCCCCGCCGTTAAAGAAGAGGTCAAGAGCCTTGGAGCAGAGTTTTTGGAACTGGATTTCGAGGAAGATGGTTCAGGTTCTGGCGGTTATGCCAAGGTGATGAGCAAGGAGTTCATCGAGGCCGAGATGAAACTTTTCGCCGAGCAAGCGGCAGAGGTCGACATAATCGTGACAACGGCGATGATTCCCGGCAAGAAAGCGCCCATTCTGATCACGGAGGAAATGGTGAAGAGCATGAAGGAGGGATCCGTGATCGTGGATCTTGCAGCCGATGGTGGCGGCAACTGCGAACTGACGGTGTCCGGCAAAGCCAACCGAGTTCACGGGGTCACTATTCTCGGTTACTCCGACTTACCCTCTCGTTTGCCTACGCAGTCAAGCCGTCTCTACGGCAATAATTTGACAAAACTTCTTCAACTGCTTGGTGGACCTGAAAATTTCACCATCGATTTCGAAGACGAAATCCTTCGCGGCGCGACCGTAACGAAGGGGGGCGAGGTGACTTGGCCGCCACCCAAGCCAGCAGAACCTTCGCCTGCTCCAATAGTCGAAACGAGAAACGAAGCAGTGGAGCCTCAATCTTCCGACGCTAAATCGAAATCGTCTCTCTTTAGTCCGGGTGTTTTGCTTGGACTCGTTTGTCTGGCTTTACTTGGCCTTGGATGGATCAGTCCTACCGAGGGGGTATTTCTTCATCAAATCACTGTTTTCGTACTCTCCTGTTTTATCGGTTACATGGTGATTTGGAACGTTACTCCCGCCCTTCACACTCCCTTGATGAGTGTAACGAACGCCATCAGTGGCATTATCGTGATCGGTGGTATGCTGTTCGTCTCGGGGTCTCATCATCCTTGGCTTCCTTGGTTGTCGGGGGTAGCCATTTTGTTTGCCACCATTAATATTGCCGGTGGCTTTCTTGTTACTCAACGCATGTTGAAGATGTTTCGCAAATGAGTAGCGGTCTCGTTACTTCGGCTTATCTCGTTTCGGGGTTATTGTTCATCCTCAGTCTCGGGGGGCTCTCCAAGCAGGAGACTGCGCGACGTGGAAACCTGTATGGCATTCTCGGGATGCTTCTAGCGATCCTCGCGACGCTCGCCACACTTTTAGGAAGCACAGCCCCGAACTTCGAGTTGCTCATACCCCTAATGTTGGTCGGAGGCCTGATCGGAGCCGTTTTGGCGAAGCGAGTCGAGATGACGGCCATGCCCGAGTTGGTGGCCATCCTTCACAGTTTCGTAGGAATGGCCGCCGTACTGGTTGGAATCGCCAGTTACCTTGAGCATCAGGACCACGAAGGTACGGCAAAGCTCATTCACGAAATCGAGGTCGTTTTAGGTGTGTTTATCGGAAGTATAACTTTTAGCGGTTCAGTGATCGCTTTCGGTAAACTTCGAGGATCCATCTCAGGCAAGCCCCTTCTTTTGCCCGCTCGTCACCTTCTCAATGTGGGTATGTTGGTGGCATGCGTTTGGTATGGTTCAGCCTTTATGAATGGTTCGGGGGATCCGGCGCTGCACGCCTTGCTCGTGGTCACTGCAATTTCTCTCGTTTTGGGAATCCACCTCATCATGGCCATTGGCGGAGCGGACATGCCCGTCGTCGTATCGATGCTCAACAGCTATTCCGGTTGGGCCGCGGTAGCGGCGGGGTTTATGTTGCAGAATGATTTGCTTATCATTACCGGCGCTCTCGTCGGCAGCAGTGGAGCCATTCTCAGTTACATCATGTGCAAGGCCATGAACAGAAGCTTGGCCAACGTTATTTTCGGTGGGTTCGGAGCGAATGCAGGGAAATCCTCAAGTGGCGGCGAAGGTCATCAGGGAACGGTTACGGAAACATCCGCCGCCGAAGTGGCCGCCGCTCTCAAGGAAGCTAAAGAGGTCGTCATTGTTCCCGGTTATGGAATGGCTGTGGCCCAGGCGCAACACGTGGTGAGGGATATTGCGGAGACCCTTCGTTCTCAGGACGTGAACGTGCGATTTGCTATTCACCCCGTGGCCGGACGTCTTCCCGGGCACATGAACGTACTCTTGGCCGAGGCCAACGTACCCTACGACATCGTGCTGGAGATGGATGAAATCAATGACGATTTACCAGAGGTGGATGTTCTTTTGGTAGTCGGCGCGAACGACATAGTAAATCCGTCCGCCTTGGAAGATTCGAGTAGCCCGATTGCCGGTATGCCGGTCATCGAAGCTTGGAAGGCAAAGCACGTCGTGGCTTTGAAGCGTAGCATGGCTGCCGGATATTCCGGAGTGGAAAACCCACTCTACTTCAAGGACAATACCGATATGCTCTTCGGGGATGCCAAGGATACCTTGTCCGCCGTCTATTCCGCCTTATAGGGTCGAATTTCGGGTTTTGTTTAAGGTTTAAATCCCTTAATTAGAATACAGACGATATACCGTTGCTTAGAAGCCTTAGACAGGAAAAAGCTTATTTCTTCGTTGCTTTCGGATTAGGAAGGTCGGTTATCGTGCCTTCGAACATTTCTGCGGCGAGTCCGACCGATTCGTGTAGGGTAGGGTGGGCATGAATGGTTAGAGCTAGATCCTCGGCATCGCATCCCATTTCAATGGCCAATCCGATTTCCCCTAGAACTTCGCCTGCATTCGTTCCTACTACCGCGCCTCCTATTATGCGGTTGGATTCTTTTTCAAAAATGAGTTTCGTCATACCTTCGGCGCAGTCCGATGCCAAGGCGCGTCCGGATGCAGCCCATGGGAAGCTGGCTTTTCCGTACCCTATGCCCTCGGCTTTTGCTTCTCGTTCCGTTTTGCCGACCCATGCGACTTCGGGATCGGTGTAGGCTATGGAGGGGATAACCTTGGGATCGAAAAAATGTTTTTTTCCGGCGATTACTTCGGCCGCGACGTGACCTTCGTGGGCTCCCTTGTGCGCGAGCATAGGCTGCCCCACCACATCGCCAACGGCGTATATGTGCGGCACGTTTGTCCGCATTTGTTTGTCTACCTTTAGAAAGCCTTTCTCATCGACCTCTACACCTGCTTTGTCGGCATCGATCAATAGCCCGTTTGGCGTTCGACCGATGGCCACTAGAACGGCATCGTAATCGCGGATTTCCTTGCTGCCGTCCTTCGACTCCATGGTGACCGAGATGCATTCGGGTGTCGCATCGACTGCAGTCACCTTGGTTTCGAGCATTATGTTATAGTCGTCTGCAATTGTTCCGGTAAAAGTTTTTGCGACATCCTTGTCGGCGGCGGGCATTAACTGGTCGAACATTTCGACGACATCCAGCTTGGAGCCAAGGGCATGATAGACCATCCCCATTTCGAGTCCAATCACTCCTCCGCCCATGAGAAGAAGTCGATTCGGAATCTCCTTCAGTTCCAAGGCATCGGTAGAATCCCAGATTCGAGGATCTTCATGCGGAATAAATGGCAGTTCAATGGGACGAGAACCCACGGCCAAAATAGCATGCTCGAAATTCACGGATGTCGTTTCGTCACCGCTTTCCACTTGGATATGATTAGGCCCGGTGAATTTACCTTGTCCGTTAAGGACTTGGCATTTCCTCATTTTGGCCATGCCTCCGAGACCATCCGTAAGTTTTCCAATTACTTGTTCCTTCCACTGCCGCACCTTAGTGATGTCAATTACGGGCTCTCCGAAGCTGACGCCATGCTCTTCCATGGATTTCGCATCCTTGATCACCTTGGCAAGGTGCAAGAGAGCTTTGGAAGGGATGCACCCGACGTTGAGGCAAACTCCGCCAAGCGTGGAGTGACGTTCAATAATTATCGTGTCAAATCCAAGGTCAGCGCAGCGGAAGGCGGCGGCGTAACCAGCCGGCCCCGACCCTAGAATGGCAACCTGTGTCTTGATTTCCTTACTCATGGGTGCAGACTCAAGCCCCGTTGTCGGCAACTTCGCTTAACGCTTCCTTGAGGAAATTCAGAAAGCGGACGCCATCGGCTCCATCGATTACTCGATGATCATAAGAAAGAGACAGAGGCAACATGAGTCGAGGGTCGAAGGATTTACCATTCCAAACTGGTTTCTGCGCAGATCGGGACAGTCCGAGAATTCCTACGTTGGGGGCATTCACTATGGGAGTAAATGCAGTACCTCCGAGACCACCGAGGCTGGAAATAGTGAAGCTCGACCCCATCATCTCTTCCTTGGTAAGCTTCCCGTCCCGAGCCTTGGCTGAAAGAGAAAACAGGTCATGGGTTAGCTCCTCGGCAGACTTCCTGTCTACTCCCCGTACTACAGGGACAACAAGTCCGTTGGGCGTATCCACGGCAATGCCAATGTCGACGTATTTCTTGAGAATCAAACTTTTGCCATCCAAGGATAAAGAGGAATTCATCGGAGGTAGATTCTGCAGAGCCTTGGCGACGGCTTGCATGACAAAAACAAGAATCGTGTATTTTACACCGGTTTCCTTTTTGGCCTCTTCTACGTTCCGTTTCTTCCGTAGGCTTTCCAACTCGGTTACGTCCACCTCATCCCATTGAGTGACGTGAGGAATCCGAACCCAATTACGGTGCAGGTTGGCTCCGGTAAGTTTTTGGATTCTCGTAAGGGGCTTCTTCTCCACTTCCCCGAACTTGGCAAAATCCACTTCAGGCCATGGAAGCAAATCCAATCCTCCCCCTCCGGAATCAAGACGACGGAGAGCTTCCTTGACGTATTCCTGAACATCTTCCTTGAGTATGCGATTTTTCCGACCCGTGCCCTTGACTTTAGCCAAGTTGACCCCGAACTCTCTTGCCAGCCGCCTAACAACTGGAGATGCGTGAGCATATTCCCGGTTTTCAACAAATGTCTCTGATGGTATGGCTGTGCTTTTCTTTACAGGACTGGATGCGACCGGTTGAGGCTTTGATTGGGAGGAACCGGAAGGTGGCGCGGGCTTGGGTTCGGCCACCGATGAAGTGACCTCGAAAATCATGATCAATGCACCTGTGGACAGCATGTCTCCGGTGGCCACTTTAATTTCCTTCACGACTCCCGCGAAAGGAGAAGGTACTTCCATTGCAGCCTTGTCCCCCTCAACCGCAATCAATGAGGCATCGGCTTCAACTGAATCGCCAACGGCCACGATAACCTGAGTTACTTCCACTTCATCCGCTCCGATGTCAGGAAGATGCACTTCCTTATCTTCGGGTGAGGGTGCCACGCTTGAAGCATCGGTCGGTGATTCTTTAACTTCAGTTTGAGGAGTTTCGGATTCCACAGAGTCTAAAAGAAGGATCAGTGCTCCCGTGGACACTTCGTCCCCTACGGAAATCCTAATTTCTTCAACAGTCCCCGCCAGTGGAGACGGCACCTCCATTGCAGCCTTGTCCCCCTCAATTGCAATCAACGGAGTCTCCAATTCGACTACGTCTCCGACCTTTACTAAAATCTCGGTAACCTCGGCTTGATCGGCTCCGATGTCGGGCAAATGAATTTCGCTGCTCATGGCTTATTCTCTCTAAGCGAAGAGAGGATTGGTGATGTCGACGTCGATACCAAATTTATCGATGGCTTCAGAGACGAGACTCTTTTCCACATCGCCTCGCTTAGACAACTCGTGCAGGGCGGCAACTACAACGTATGTAGCGTTAACCTCAAAGTGACGACGTAAGTTAGAGCGACTGTCGGAACGACCGAAGCCATCCGTCCCCAGAACCTTGTATGAGGAACCGGGAAGGTAGGGTCTGATCTGTTCAGCGTGATTCTTGATGTAATCAGTCGATGCGATGGCAGGTTCTTCTCCCATGACATCGGTGACATATGCGGAACGGGGTTCGGACTCGGGATGCAGCATATTGTATCTGGCGACGTCCTGTCCGTCTCGAGCGAGTTCGTTGAAAGAGGTTACGCTGAAAACATCCGATGCAATTTGGTATTCCTCGCTCAAGATTTCGGCGGCCTTGATTACCTCGTTTAGAATTGTCCCCGAACCCAGGAGTTGAACCTTTGACTTTTCACCATCGTGGCTAAGTAATTTGTATATTCCCCTGCGAATTCCTTCCTCTACGCCATC
>JACNJI010000322.1 GCA_014382645.1 Verrucomicrobiota bacterium
GGCCCTCGGCTTGCGCAATCCTTGGGGCATACACTGGGACCACCCAAGCAATACGCTTTTTTGCGCAGACGTGGGCCAAAACCAGCGTGAAGAGATAAACGTTATAAAAAAGGGAGGGAACTACGGATGGAGCTTCAGGGAAGGAACGATCAAATTCCCGCTAAAGCACCGCGACCCTCCCGCCAATTCCAAATTCATCGATCCCGTCTTTGAATATGATCGCACCCTTGGACTCAGCGTTAGCGGCGGCATTGTTTATCGAGGAAAGAACCTGCCTGCCCTGCGTGAACATTACCTTTTCGGGGATTGGGGGACAGGCAATTTCTGGGCACTAAGATATGCCAAAGAAAAGGTTGTGGACATACAAAAGCTCAATTGGTCTCATAAGGTAAATCCGGTTGGCGAAACGAAAGAGCCCGGCATTCCCGCCAAGATCACGAAAGGTTCTTTTAAGCCTGTCAACTTCTGCAACAATGCGGAAGGCGAACTCCTCGTCCTTGACTGGAACGGAGTCATTTATGAAGTAACGGTAAGATGATAGTACTATCTTGAGTTTACCAAGATCGACTGACTTACAGTTCCTCGAGGAGCTTCGTCAGAATCCATCATCACTGACCAAGAACATTACCTTTCGAACGACTGGTCATCGCCACATGCAGGATTCCGCAGTTCCCGTTTGGAGTAATCCATTAACTTGGGGCACTTGTTAGCAAGTGGTACACCACGATTGCCAAATGAAAGCTCGTGAATGTGAGACCGTCGTAACGATTTCGGCTGATTAGCGTGAAAGCTTTGGGCTTCACAATCAACGAAGTCTTCCAACTAGACCTGATACCTCCTATTCATTGGTGAAGTTCCTCCTCGTTTTTTTTTCGACCCTAGAGAATAAGGTGAGTTGAGTTCCGCCATTTACTTCGCCGCATTCGATGGCGACATTTACTTTGCTTCTTTGACTCTAATTCGTCAGACCGCCCACAATTGCGATTTTCAGATACGATGTCTCGGTTTCGACCAAAAACGGCGACGCATAGGGGGTTAACCTACATCAATTGATATGTGCCTTATCCATGCAAAGGATTTGAGAATCTGGAGAATGGTTAGGATTAGTGGAAAAAACCATACCTTCAATTGGGTTTCGAAAAGATAGGGAGCGTTAGCGTTTTCAATCTCCCTAGGATTGGCGACAATTTCCTAATGAGGCATTTACGAAAAAGCAACTTAACCACATGTCCACATGCTCAGTCCATGAATCTTCAACTACAAATGAAATTCGGGCCACTTCCCTTTTGTCACTTAAGTCCCAGTTCGAATTTGACTTGCAACTACTCAGGGTGAAAAATTGATTAGTGCCAATTACTTTATAATGGAGAATGAAGAGCATCGTTTTCCCGTTCTCTTGCGAACCGCATGGTTCTCCCTGAACAAATCTTTCCGCGAACTGTTGCGAGAAACGGGCTTAACTCCAGTTCAATTTACGATTTTACGGTGGCTTTCGGAACACAAGAAATCCTCGCTTTCTCAGCGCGACTTAGCCGAACTCACGGCAAGTAACCAAAACAACATTGCGGATCTAATGGATAGACTCGAGGCACTTGATTTGATTAAGAGAGAGAGGGATGAAAGTGACTCTCGCCGAAAAATCACAAGCCTTACTCCGAGAGGTGAAACTGTTTACGAGCATTCTCGAGTGCTTGCGCTGGAATTACAAATGAAAGCAATGTCCTGTTTCCCAAAAGACCAATCAAACCGGTTGCTCGACACCTTGACTCGAGTAAACGAAAACTTAAGGGGGAACTCATAGGGGTGTGGTTTCGTAATGTGTCCAGAGATAAGGCATTAGCCGCATAAAAATGAAAAGGTTTTTGTAATTATGGCAGCCGACATTTTTTCCGAAGAACAACGCTCATATGTCATGAGTCGAGTTGGATCAAAGAACACCAAACCCGAGTTGATCGTTCGCTCTTTTCTTCATGGACTTGGGTTTCGATTCAGGATTCATGAGCAAAAGCTACCAGGGTGCCCTGACATTGTTCTGCCGAAGCATAGATGCGTCGTATTTGTGAATGGATGCTTCTGGCACCGGCACAAAGATTGCCGACGTGCGTCCATGCCATTGACACGTGTGGATTTCTGGCAAACCAAGTTTGATGGAAATATTGCCCGCGATGAAAAGAATCAACGCCTACTCAAGAAAAACAAATGGAAAGTATGCCTAGTGTGGGAGTGCGAAATAGATAAGGAGTCTCGTCGCGCAGAGAAATTGCTGGAACTGGCTAATGAAATTATTCAACCATTGGATATATAAGGCTGCTGAAGCGATAGGTCTAAGTGCTCAATGCCTTCGTCTATTTCCCCAATGGAGATCCTGAGGCGTCCTTTTCTTGTATTTAAGCCCATGAGCTTGTGACCAAGCATACGTTGCTGCGTTTCGATTGCAAAACGGTCCATGCCGCCGCTTTCAGCGATTTGGTGTTGAGATTGCCACTTGGTCGACGGCCAGAAAAACCCGAACAGGGCCAGTGCAATGCCCGCGGCAGCGTGATAAGGCCCGAGGAAATCCCGGAAGGCTAGACTAACTCCAATCGTTGTTAATCCCAAAATGACTAACGCCGGTGCAACTGAAAGTGAAATGTTTCGCCTGGGTTTGCGAGACCCCGGGTTCAAGAAACTATGAAGGAGATTTTCCTTCAATCCGTTCAAAGTATCGATTTTTTTGTCTATACCGGTAAGTTCACTATGAATATTTTCGCGCTCCGCCTCGAGATCATTTCGTTTGGATTCACTTTCACTTTTTCGTTGCACCCAGGTTTCAGTGATTAACGCCAAAAGACTTTCGTCCTCTTCCTCTCTTGAACTCAATGTCTTATATCTAGACACAATCCCCAACGCCTCAGGACGAAATTTGTAAAAGCCCAAATGATCTTCGAAAACTTCTGGATTTTGACCAACGAACTCGATCATGCTTACACCTTCATCATCACCGAACAATTTAGTCAGCACTTTTGTGTCAAAGCATTGAAAGCTTGATAAGCGAATGGGGATCCATCTCGAGCGCGGATTAGGAAAAAGTTCCTCGAACGCCAGATGTGACTCTGCCCGACTTGACCACTCTGCGGATTCTTCAGGGCGGAGTCTGGCATGTAGGGAAAGTGCTTGATCTCGCACATCCTGCAACAGGGCTAATGCGTTGCCTGGTAGAATTTCTGCCAGATTGCCTGCATTTTTAATCCAATTAAAAGAAAGGGATGCTTCCCTCGGATTACAGAACAAGCCTAATGAATCCTTTGAAACTACGGGCAGATAGGCTGCGCGAAATAGATATTCCGTTTCCTCTGGAGAAAATCCGTCCAGCGATGACAGGGATGCTTTTTGTTCTTCATTGGCATTCATTGGCGCGTCTGAATTCATACCTGTAGTCGGTGCATTCTTTAAGATTTGCAGTAACCTGCCGGGGTTTCCACCGGAAAGAGTTCGCAGGTTCTCCCCGTCAGGAGCGGTGCTCCCCAATAAGCTAGCAATTTCAGCGCATTCTGCAGAACGTAAAGGGCGCAGTTTCAATTTAATTACTCGATTTCCGCAGGCGGATTGAATTAAATGCTCCGCCTCGTCGGCAGGGTTTGCTTCTGCTGCAAATATGCAACGGGTCCGCTCCGCCATTCCGGCATCATTCCATTTGGGGAAGAAGTCGTTGGCTAACCAATTTATGACTTTCGTGGGAAGCTTTTCTAGATCGTCGATAGCAAGGACGATAGTGACGCCATTTCCACCCTTCTCCTGAATTTGAGGTAAAGCTTCAAATAAGTTGGCCAACCACTGCTCAGATAATATTTCACCAATTGAAGAGTCTCCAATGGTTTCGGATTTAGTTAATTCTCGCTCAAGTTCAAAAGCTTTTCGTCCGAATGCTCTGGCAAAGGAAGATAAACCTTGTCGCAGATCGGCGGATGAAGTGTCTATGCCTCTAGCCAAAGAAGTGGCGGCTTGAATTTCATCAAAAGCCGTAGAGAAGTTGGGTGCGATCCATATGTAAGGATGTCCGGCCTGGGAGATTTCGCGCCAACTCTCCTGAAGCAAAGCACTTTTCCCTATCCCCGCTTTTCCGGTAAAGAGAAATCCCTTGGCCGAGCCTCCCGCCGACAAACCATTGCGAATGCCGTCCAGTTCTGCTTTGCGTCCTACAATTGCATTTTTCTCCATAATCTACCCTGTACGTTGATTATTAATTTATAATAGTTTGAGAATGCTGCCCACTGCAACACATTATGTTATTGGGCAATCCCTCCGCCGCGGGGACGGGGTCCGGGGCGTCGCCGCGTTCTCCTCATTGAGGCAAACGAGGCGCCGCCGCCGGAACACCCGGTTCCGCCGCGTCAGGAACGTCCGCCCGCTGATTTCAGCAGGTCGAGCACGATGCCCAGATTTAGGTTCGATTGAGCCAGTGCCGCTGATGCCGCATAGACCTGTAGGTTATACTTTGCATAGTTCGTCGTCTCCTCGGCGATGTCGACATCCATGATCCGCCCATAGGCGGACTCCAGATTAGTTCGACTCGATCCGAGAAAATCGGAAGCGAACCCAAGACGAGATGATGTCGCAGCAACCTCCGCTCGAACCGAGGCGAGGTTGGTGATGACGCCAGACAAGCTTGTCAAAGCCACATCCGATATCGACAAGTCATTGGCTGTACCTGTGGCCTGAGTCGCCGACCACAGTTCCGATACCACCGCAGCTCCAGCTGTATGGGTAGTCGTCAAGGCCCCGCGAATGCTCACGTTGCCCATCGTCAAAAACACTCCGCTTTCCAACTGGGACGCAGAGGTGTACACCTTACTACGACTGGTATCGCCTACTGCCACTTTTCCGCCTTCACCGAACAGACTGATGCCATTGAAGGTTTCGTTCATGTATCCGGCAAGGGACTTGCTCAGTTCCTTGAACTCCGTAGCATAAGCTAACTTCTCCGACGTCAATACAACACTGTCGTAACTGGTCTTTATCGTAGACATTCTATCCACGATATTACCAATCGACTCCAATGCGCTGTCCTGTGTGTCTGTGAACGACTTTGCGTTCTCCACATTCGACTGCACCGCCTTGGTGATCGTAATCGAGTTGTTCAGTCGCATGGATACCGCCAAGCCACCCGGATCGTCCGATGGCGTGGTGATCCGCAGCCCGCTGGATAAGCGCATCAGGCTTTTCGAAAGCATCTCCTGAGCACCCGACAACTGCAACGTCGCGAAGGCAGAAGCGCCTCCTCCTCCTAGATTAATAGCCATGATTCAGAACCTCGATTAAGCGAGGAGCATTAATGCAGTGTTCTGCATGGAGTTCGCCTGGGAGAGCATGGCGGCTGATGCCTGTGACAATATATTGAACTTAGCCAATTGTGTCGACTCCTCCGCAACGTCTACATCCATAATCCGACTATTCGCTGCCTCCAGATTAGCCTTGTTTAATCGCAAGTGATCTTCTGAAAACGCCAACCTTGCAGATGTCGCCCCGTTCGAAGCCCGTAACGTTGCAATGTTTTCCAGAGCCGTGGTCAATAGACCAATGCTAACCTGAGTTAGCGTAAGCGATTCGCTCACGTCCTTAGCGGCGAGAGTCCGGTCGGTACCGGTGGAGTTTATGGTGTCGGCATATGAAACGGCCAGTTTCCTTCCTGCTGCAGTGGCAGCATCATAGTCGAACGATACCGCACTAAGCAGCAGTGACTTGCTCACACTCACATTGGATCCTGCAGACCCTTCCGATGAAGTGTAAACACTCATTGTGTTCGCACCCGCATCAGTATTGTACACAGCGGCGACATCGAGCTCGTTGGTTGTCGCAAATAGGCTGACTCCGTTGAAAGTCTCTGCCCCTAATTGGTATAACTGACGCTGTAACGCCCCGAACTCGGTGTCGTAGTTAGCCACGTCCGACGCGCTTTTCATGACATCGAGACTGAGTGATTTAAGCTCAGCCATTCTGTCGACAATACGTGCCGCTGACTGCAACGCTCCATCTTGCACATCACCGAACGACATTGCATTTTGAATATTAGATATTGCAGACTTCGTTCGGTTGATGGATGCCGACAGCTTCATGGAGACGGCAAGGCCTCCAGCATCGTCTGCCGGTGATGTGATTCGCCGCCCGCTGGAAAGTCTGGCGAGACTTTTCTGCAAGTTGCTATTGTTCTTATTCAGGCTGGCCGCGGCATTGGTTGCCGCGATATTGGTATTTATTGTTAATGCCAT
>JACNJI010000390.1 GCA_014382645.1 Verrucomicrobiota bacterium
GGGCCTAGGCGTGGCGGCCACGGCAGAGGAATCGACGACAACGGTACCGGTGAGGGCGGCGACGGCGGCAGTCTCCCCTCCTCCACCAATTATTTGGACGCCAAGATCACGCAGCATTGCCAAAAACTCTTCAGTACCCTCAATCAGAGCGGCGAGAGCGTCCCCTGGGAAATTTCGGGCGTTACGGTTTACGGTACTCGAAATAACGATGCGGTCGAGGGCACCGATGCATGCGAGATCGTCTACGTTCATGACGATGCTGTCTTGAGCGATACCCCGAAAGACGTCGGGATCACCTGTTTCTCGATAGTGAAGGTATCCAAGAATGGATTTTGTGCCGGCGCCGTCCGAATGTATAACGCAACAAGAATCGGGATTTCCTGTTAGCGAATCTTCGGTAACCTTGCAAAATGCTCCCGGGAAGAGACCGTGATCCAATTTGTCCACAACTGCATGAACCTCAGCCTTTGACGAGGAAACACCGCGTTGCGAATATCGATCTTCAGCAGGTGATTGTGACATAGCCGTAGATTTTTTCTTTTTGAAGGAGGAGTGAAAGAATAAACATTATAGTTTGCCAAGGGCTTTACAGTATTCAGCGAAACTCTTGGCTTGTTCACGAATTCGCTTTCCATAATCACTTTCGCCTAATCCACCCGATTGCTTCATGACCGACTCAACGTCAGGGATAAAAACGCGGCGAGGAAAGTTTAGGGCGTTACGATAGCCAAACACTTGTTGCAAGTGCTCGACAGGGCGAAGGCCACCGAACTGTCCAGCTGAAATTCCAATGTAGCTGACGGGACGATCTTCAAAGCTTTCGGGGAAAGGTAGCATGTCGATGAAAAGCTTAAGCGCCCCGGACATGCTTCCATTGTATTCGGGGGTAATGACAAAAAGACCGGACGATGCAAGAATCTGCTCCGTAAACTCGACGACGCGAGGAGGTTTTTCGACATATGCGTTCGGCGAAAAAGTTTCGGGTGGTAGATCTGCAATGTCCAGAACACGGTTATTGATGCCAAGTTCGTCATAGACTTTGGCGACAAAGGCGGCAACTTGAGCAGAAACACTTCCGGAGCGATTGGTCCCAACGATAATAGTGATCATGATGAACAGTCTTCTATGAGGCTAAGAAGTTCATGGTGTTCTTTAGCAATTGGAACTTCTGGATAGTCCGCGGCAAGAGAGTGAGGCGGACGAAAGAAAATACAGTGCTCGGCGGTCTTCAGCATACCGAGGTCGTTGTAGCTGTCGCCGCCGGCAATAACTTCGAAGTTAAGCTTTTGCAGATATTGTACGGTCTTTCTCTTGTGGTCGGCGATCCGAAGGCAGTAATCGGAGATGGTTCCGTCGTCCTCGACTTCGAGTTCATGGCAAAAAAGCGTGGGATATCCAAGCTGCTTCATGAGAGGGTTAGCAAATTCACGAAAAGTGTCCGAGAGAATGACTAGTTCGTGGGTCGAGCGAAGTTTGTCGAGAAATTCGACTGCACCTGGCAAAGGGCTTAAAGTCTCAATCACCTCTTGAATTTGATTCAGAGTGAAACCATGCTCGGCCAGAATATCTAACCGGTAACGCATAAGCGCATCGTAATCCGGTTCGTCTCGAGTGGTACGCTTAAGAGCTTCTACCCCTACTTTTTCGGCAAATGCTATCCAAATTTCGGGAACAAGCACTCCTTCGAGGTCAAGACATACAACCTGCATGACCTATAATTGTTCAGGGAAGGGAAGTTTCACCCATGAGGTAACGGTCGCATTCTCTCGCCGCTTCACGTCCCTCGTTGATCGCCCAAACTACGAGGGATTGCCCACGGCGCATATCACCTGCTGCAAATACACCTTCCACGCTCGTTTCAAATTTACCATAATCCGCCCGCACATTGGAGCGATTGTCGCGCTCAAGATCGAGTTCCTCTACAATGGAGTCTTCGGGACCCAGAAAACCCATAGCAAGAAAGGCGAGCTGGGCAGGGATTTCCCGTTCACTTCCCTGAATTTCCTGAGGAGCAAAGCGACCGTTTTCTTCTTTCCATCGAATATCGCAGATCAGGATTCCCCGGAGAGCACCGTTGTCATCGCCAAGAAACTTTTTGGTAGAAACAAGATATTGCCGAGGATCCTGACCGAAAACTGCCTTCGCTTCTTCTTGGCCATAGTCGAGAGCGTAAACTTTAGGCCATTCAGGCCAAGGGTTTCCTGCATCACGTTCGACTGGTGGCTTGGGCATGATTTCCAACTGCGAGATGCTGTTGCAACCGTGACGCATAGAGGTTCCCACGCAGTCGGTCCCGGTGTCGCCGCCGCCAATGACAACGACGTCCTTCCCTTTGGCTGCTTTCTCAAAAGCAGTTGCATCCTTCGCCTCTAGGAGACCTTGCGTATTGCGAGTAAGAAACTGCATTGCAAAGTGGACGCCATCGAGGTCCCGACCTTCGACGGCAAGATCTCGGGGTTTGGTTGCGCCGCAGCACAGCACGACGGAGTCAAACTCATCTGTAAGTTGCTTGGCAGGAAGATCCTTACCGATTTCTATGGAGGTCTTGAAGTCAATGCCTTCTGCAGCCATGAGATCCACTCGTCGCTGAACGATAGATTTTTCGAGCTTCATGTTTGGAATACCGTACATCAAGAGTCCGCCAATTCGATCGTCACGTTCGAAGACGGTGACCGCGTGCCCAGCCTTATTGAGTTGATCGGCGGCAGCCAAACCAGCAGGGCCGGATCCGACAACCGCTACATTTTTTGTAGTTCGAATCTTGGGTGGACAGGGTGTTACCCAGCCTTCCTCAAAGCCTTTATCGATGATGGCGCACTCGATACTCTTGATCGCCACGGGAGGCTCGATCACAGCCAGCACGCAGGAGCCTTCACAAGGAGCAGGACAGACTCGACCCGTGAATTCGGGAAAATTGTTCGTTTTGTGAAGACGGTCAAGGGCTTCTCTCCATTTTCCCTTGTAAACGAGATCGTTCCACTCGGGGATTAGATTGTTGATGGGACATCCACTTGCCATATTGTTTAGCACAATCCCAGTATGACAGTAGGGCGTTCCGCAGTCCATGCAGCGAGCACCTTGAGTAACGATCTTATCCTCCTCAAAATGCTCGTGGATTTCGTTCCAGTCCTTGATGCGTTCGAGAGGAGGCCGGTCGGGTATCGGTCGGCGTTCGTATTCTATGAATCCAGTGGCTTTACCCATAACATGAAAAAACTAAAGTTGAATGAACGGAGTTCGAGGCTCAGAATTAGTGCCCGGCGGCGACATTTTCCTCGAACGCGGCTTGCACGGCTTCGTCGCCTTCGAGTCCGCGGTCCTCTGCCCGCTTCATGGCGTTAAGGACACGTTCAAAGTCTTCCGGCAAGACCTTGATGAATTTGTCGAGGAAGGCATTCCAATCGGAGAGGATTGCTTGGCCGTGTACGGAAGCAGTGTAGTCGACATGACTTTCGATGCGGGCCCGGACGGCAGCGATTTCATCATCCTCGCATTCCATCAGCGGATAAACTTTCACCATTTCATGGTTCAGCCGCTTAGTTACGAAATCACCTTCCGTATCGAGAATGTATGCAACCCCGCCGGACATCCCTGCGCCAAAGTTGCGACCAGTCCGGCCGAGACAGATTACTCGACCACCGGTCATGTATTCACAACCGTGGTCACCAATACCTTCAACGACTGCATCCACACCAGAGTTACGGACACAGAATCTTTCGCCGGCCACTCCGGAAATGTACGCTTCGCCGCCAGTGGCTCCATAAAAGCAAACATTCCCGATAATGATATTTTCATTCGCGATGAATGTAGAGTCTGCCGTGGGTCTGACGATCACTTTGGCCCCCGAGAGTCCCTTGCCACAGTAATCGTTAGTGTCGCCCGAAACGGTAAATGTCATACCATTTGGACAAAAGGCGGCAAGGCTTTGGCCCGCTGATCCTGTAAGATTGATTTTTATGGTGTCATCGGGCAAGCCGTCGTCGCCATAACGGCGAGAAACTTCCGCACCGGTAAGGGTTCCGACAACGCGATCTGTATTCAGGACGGGTAGATCGATTTCAACTGGAGTTCCACTTTCCAATGCAGGGCTTGAACGTCGGAGAATCTCTCGATTGTCGAGTGCCATCTCCAGCTGATGGTCCTGCTTGATTTGGCTGTAAGTGCCGACTTCGGGACCGACCTCCGGTTTGTACAGTATTTTTGAGTAATCAAGGCCTTTGTGCTTTGCGGAAGCCGGTATCTTGCGCATCTGTAATTTATCGACTTGGCCGACCATCTCGTTTATCGAACGCATACCGAGCTTGGCCATAAGTTCACGCATTTCCTCAGCGACAAAGTTCATGAAGTGGACAACCGCCTCGGCTCCGCCGCGAAACTTTTCCCGTAGCAACGGATTCTGAGTGGCTATGCCGACGGGGCAAGTATTCTTATGGCAAGCCCTCATCATTAAGCAGCCCAAGGTGACAAGAGGAGCGGTTGCAAAACCAAATTCTTCCGCTCCAAGTAGGCATGCGACGGCAACATCGCGTCCGGTTTTTAGCTGACCATCGGTTTCTATCACAACTCGACTGCGAAGATCATTGAGAAGCAACGTCTGGTTCGTTTCTGCAAGTCCCAGTTCCCATGGTGCTCCGGCGTGTTGAATGGATGAGCGTGGGGAAGCTCCCGTCCCGCCATCGTATCCTGAAACAAGGATGACGTCTGCTTTGGCCTTGACTACGCCCGCCGCTATAGTTCCCACCCCTGCGGCAGAGACCAATTTCACATTGATTCGGGCTTTGTGGTTGGAATTCTTCAGATCGAGGATGAGTTCGGCTAAATCCTCAATGGAATAAATGTCATGGTGGGGAGGTGGGGATATCAGTCCAACGCCCGGGGTGGTGCCTCGAGTCTTGGCAATAGGCGGCAAAACCTTGTGACCAGGCAGTTCTCCGCCTTCTCCGGGTTTTGCACCTTGTACAATTTTAATTTGAATCTCGTCCGAGTTGACAAGGTAGAAACTAGTAACTCCAAAGCGACCGCTCGCCACCTGTTTGATTGCCGAACGACGACTATCGCCATTCTCGTCGGCAAGGAAGCGATCCTTGTCTTCGCCGCCCTCTCCAGTGTTGGACTTCCCCCCCAGTCGGTTCATGGCTACGGCTAAAGTTTCGTGTGCTTCCTTTGATATTGAACCATAAGACATTGCCCCTGTCTTGAATCTCTTCACGATTTCGCTAGCCGGCTCAACCTCATCTATTGGTATGGCCTTGGACTCCTCGAACTTAAATTCCATCAACCCACGCAACGTAAATGTCTCTCTGGACTGGTCGTTGATGGCATTGGAATATTCTTTGAAAACGGCAAAGTCGCCAAGTCGTGTAGCTTGCTGAAGCTTGTGTATCGTAACAGGGTTGAACAGGTGACGCTCGGCGTTCGCCCGCCACTGGTAGATGCCGCCGGGATCAAGTGGTGCGGACTTTTCATCCGGACGCGGCGCAAAGGCGTTTGCATGAAACGCACGGGCATCCTCGGCAATTAGATCCATCCCAATGCCTTCAACCCGAGATGCGGTGTTCGTGAAGTATTTGTCGACGATTTCTTTGTTCAGACCGATAGCTTCGAAGATCTGTGCGCCTCGATAAGAGGCTACGGTCGATATACCCATTTTAGACATGGTCTTTACGACGCCATTGGTGTTTGCCTTAAGGAAATTTGATACGGCTTTTTCCGGGTCGAGATCGATATCACCCTCTGAAATAAGGTGGCGTACTGTCTCGAGGGCTAGATAGGGATTAATTAGGTCTACGCCATAGCCGAGCAACAGGGCAAAATGATGAACTTCACGGGGTTCGCCTGATTCCAGAATAATTGAAACTTTTGTCCGTTTCCCATTCTCGATCAGGTGCTGGTGAAGACCGGAAACAGCCAACAATGAGGGGATGGCAGCTTTTTTCGGCCCGATTTCACGATCGGACAAAATTAAGAGGTTCGCCCCTTGATTGATGGCGGAATCACTGGCTGCGAATACTTGCTCTAAAGCTTTTTCCAAATCTGAACCTTCACTCTGAAATTCAGGTTGGAAGGTGATTGGAATAGTGGCGGTACCCAACCCACTCTCATACAATTTTCGCAATTGTTTTACACCAACAGCATTTACTAATCGCAAGACGCATATTATAAATTCACCAACCGCCTCGCTATGTAGCTCATGACTCCCATCACAACCACCCAC
>JACNJI010000411.1 GCA_014382645.1 Verrucomicrobiota bacterium
TTCTCGAAATCGGCGTCTCCAACGCCGCCTACCACTACCTCGGCTCCGCCAAAATTCTCGGCCAAATCGGCCAAGCCTTCGCCAACGCACTGACTGAGATGGAATAGCGGCGGGCAAGGTAGGGCGTGCTCTCCGAGCGCGCCAAGCTTCGCCAACGCCCTGACCACAACGGTATAGCGGCGGTTGATGGTTTCCCGTTGAAAAACCGGCAAAATGGCTGAATTTGATTAATCGGCGACGCATAGTTGCGCCCCTAAAACTTGCTATGATTCACATAATGTGAAACATTGTGTTCACGGAACGAGTTATGAAAACGGTATCAGTCAGAGAAATGAAGGCGAATTGGGCGGAAATCGAGACTCAGGTCGCCAATGGCCAGACGTTTGAAGTGCTTAATCGCGGCAAGCCCACCGTACGGATTATCCCCGCTCAACCCCGCAAAGTCCTCAAGTGGGACGACCATCTCGCCACCGCGGTGCTTGCCAAAACCGACAAGGGCCACACCGGCGAGGAAACCGTGCGGGCCGATCGGGAGGGCCGTTGGTGATCTACCTCGACACCAGCGCCTTCATCAAACTTTACCTGCGCGAAGACGGCTCCGAAGCCATCAATCAACTCGTCACCGCCCAGGACGATCCTCTGCCGGTTTGGGATATGCTCGAAGCCGAGCTGCTCAACGCCTTTCGTCTCAAAGTATTTTGGAAAGAACTCAGCCAAGACGAGGCCGATACACTTGCCGAACACTTCAAAAGCCGAAAACAAAGAGGCCACTATTTCGTGCCCGAGTTGGATCGCATCGCGATGATGGAGACATTCCATAAACTCACCGTGCACACCCCCGAACTCGGCTGCCGCACGATGGACATTCTGCACATCGCCTGCGCCCTTCAACTCCATCCATCCCCCTTCGCCAGCTACGACCAACGCCAACGCACCCTCGCCAAGCGCGTCGGACTGGAAGTATTCCCCACCGAAATCAGTTAGGGCAGGTTCGAAAAACCGTCACCTGCTCCACGTCAGCCCTCCAAACGTCACGTCTATGGCGCGCTCGGAGAGCACGCCCTACCTTGGCAAAAAAAGCCCCGCCACTCGGGCGGGGTTGCTACTCCTTAAGAGCATTCGAGGCGTTTGCTATTTAATTCAAACTACCCGTGGGAGGTAATTGGAGCAATGCGGGGCGAGTCAGGCCGCTGCTTTGGTCACTGCGACGGGTATAACCCATCTGTGCCAAGAGCGGACAATCATCACCAAACTCCGGATGAGCCATGACTCCGTAATACACCTTACGGTTGCTCTCCGCCAATTGGGATCGGTTAAGAGAACGAGTGGCACGTTCACCGGCAAGCCGGCTTTCCAACTCTGCAATTCTCAAATCCGAATCCTGACAAGCGAGCAAATCCGCATGGTGCCCAGACCATGAAACTCCTCCAAAGACCACATCTGCATTTCCATCCCCCCAAGCGAGGCTCATCACCTCGCCCTTCGGAACTGAGTAATAATCAGACATCATTTAGCCTATTGTTCAGTATTACAACACAGGCAGGCGGAGCGCCCTTTTGAGCCTCCCAAATGCCGCCATCCAGCGACATTTTTAACTGCATATTATATTACACAGAAAGAAAGAGAATTCCAAAAAAAGTTCAACTTTCTTTCGGCCAACAACAGCACCTTAGTTAGGCCTTTTTACCCCACCAAAATCCAATCTGGTTTAGTTTCCGTTTCTTTTCCTCATCAAGATCGTTCTTCTTGTTGAACTGCCGCTGATTAACAACCCAATTTGCGAGCTTTTGATTTTCAGGATATTGTGCGGGAACTCTGCAATTTCCGTGTTTATCCCGGTATTCGAGCAAAGATTTACACATCTTTTCCCAGCGGGATTGATTAGGATCCCATTCGAACCCGAATTCTTCTAGTGCAGAGATTTGGTCTTTTTTGAGATATTGAGTACGGTCGCTCCGAATTCTCTGCCTGATAGAAAATACAAATGATGCAAGTTGCTCGTCTTCAACTCGAGTTACATTGCAATGCCCTTCTTTCATGAAATAGGCTTTGAGATCTCTAAATCGGGCCCAAAAATAATCATCAATTGTTGTATCCCTTTCCCATGCAAACCCCAACTTTTCTAAATTTTTAATTTTTTCGACCGAAAGTTTCCCTTTTTTTTGAGATCTGCGTTGAACGCCAATCCACTGCTTTAGTTTTGGATTTTTAGAATAGCCGGAAGGAACATTACAATGGTTGTTGAGATTATGAAATGCAACTAACCCATCATACATTTCCCTCCAATACGACTCGATCGGATTCCAGTCGAAATTCAATTCATCAAGCTTTTCAATAATTTCCTTCGCGAGATTCCCCTTGTTTCGACGTGTGCGATGGCTTTGAACCCATGCGCCAAGCTTTCCATGAGATTTGTCAGGTACTCGGCAATGACCTTCCCTTTGGTAAAATGCCTTCAGAAGGGCATACATCTCGTCCCACTGTCGTTCCAAGACATCCCAAACAAAGCCAATTGAATCTAATCTCTTAACTTGTAATTCTGAAATTGTTCCTGCTTTCCGGTAATCCCTCTGTCTAAACACCCATTGACTTAATTGTTTGCTGTATCTTCTCGGGACTAAGCAATGCCCTTCTACTTTTTGAAAGGATTTCAATTCCTTAAATTGTTCATCCCAAAAATCTTCATCTGGATGCCAAGTGAAACTCAATTGATCCAGCATTCGGATTCTGTCATTTGATAGTTTCCCTGCCTTACGCAAACTACGTTGTGTTCCTACCCACGTTCCCAGTTGTGGGTTTTCTGGATTATCTTTTACAAGCACCCGACAGTGCCCCTCTCTTTTTTTAAAGGCTCTTAGTTCCTTGTATTTTTCATACCAAATAGTTTCAATCGGGTTCCAGTCGAAGCCTAATTCATCCAACTGTTTAATCTTTTGCTCTGATACATTCTTTCTTTTGAAACGCCTAGAGCGTAGCCCCATGACCCATTGTGCAAGCGTTGGGTCTTTGGTGTAATTTCTAGGAACTAAGCAATTCCCATACTCCTCGCAGTAAGCTGTCAGGCGTTCGATATTTTCATTCCATCGAGATTCGAGCGGGTCCCAGTCGAAACCTAGTTTATCAAGTTTCTTGATTCTCTCTATTGAGAGGTTGCCCTTGCTGAATAAATTACGTTGCGAAGCTATCCATGAACCAAGTGACGGATTCTCGGAGCAATTGGTAGGCACTACGCAATGCCCTTCATTTTTGTGGTAGACCTTCAAAACCTCATACATTTCATTCCAAAATGCTTCATGCAGGTCCCAAACGAAGCCTAAGTCATCAAGTCTTTCTATTTTATCTTTATGAAGATTCCCTCTCTTACGTTCGCCACGCTGTTTATCTACCCATCGTCCGAAGGATTGGCTTATATTTCGCGTGTTTTTAGATACCCGACAGTGGCCTTCTTTTTTTTGGAAAGCCATTAACTCTTCGAACCTTTCGTTCCATTGCGATTCGATTGGATTCCAGTCAATGCCTAAGCGATTTAGTTTTTTACCCCTATCTTTCCTGAGCAATCCTTTGATAAAGTTTACGCGTTGGGTTGTTTGCCAAACCGCCAACTGTTGCAAATCTGAATCCCTAGAGACGCCAAGATGTCCTTTGTTTTCTTTGAAAGTTTTTAATTCTTTATATTTTTCATTCCATGCCGACTCATCTGGGTCCCAATCGAATCGTAGATGGTCCAATTTTTTGATCCTTTCTTCGGAAAGACTACCTTTGTTACGTAGTTGGCGTTGTTTCGACACCCAAAGACCCAGAGCGTTTGGCTCCCCTAATCTTCCCCCAATTCTTACAAGGACTAGACAGTGACCATTCTTTCTTTCAAATGCTTTCAATTCCCCAAATCTAACATCCCAAGATACCACCAACTGTTCCACCAGTTCCGTCTGGATTGACTTTCTTAATCGCGCCAGTGGGATAGATGGCCCAATTACAGAAACTTTTTCGGCAAATGCACGTGCGGTGATTCCCTTAATCTTGCCTTCTCCCATCTGTACGCCGAGCACCTCAAGTATATCCTTGAGATCATCATCGTGATCGCGCATGGCGTTCAATACGTCCGCTACTTCGTCAAACCTCGTCCTTTCAACCGCTTCTTCAATAGATTCACCACGTTTTTGCTCCACATACAGCGGCACAAACAGATAGCCGCAAGCCTTTCCCTTTGCCTTACGCATGGCACGGCCAACGGCCTGTACAATGTCAACCCTGCTGCGGCGGGGCTGTATGAAGGCAACACAATCTACGGCTGGGACATCAACGCCTTCAGTCAGGCATCTGGCGTTGGACACTAGGGCACGAGAAGCCTCTCTGAACTCAGACAAGATGGTCTCTCGAATGGCCGAAGATTGACTGCCGTTGACGTGGCATGTGTGCAATTTCTTTACGTGTGCCCCAATACCCTCATCGCCTTCAGCCACGAATGACTTTGCCCCTTTGATGGAGCTATGGAACGTGAAGAGCTTAGTGAGCTTGAATTTCTGAATGGCATTCTTCAGCGCAACTTGGTGTGCGACTTGCATTGCCCGCACATGGTCCGTCTTTCCCTTCACCTCACCCTGTTTCAATAGCTCGCGGGTGACATCTTCCTGAGTCACAATCGAGGCAACAATCTTGTAGTCGCAAATGATTCGTTTTTTCGCCGCCTCAGAGAAGGGGAGTCGGTGAGCAAGTGTTCCGTACATCTCCGGGTCATCCATAGAGGCGATTTCAAATTCGCCTTCCTTGTCCCGTTTGCGAATATTGACGAGCCTTGGTGTTGCCGTAAGAAAGAAGCGTTTATTAATGCGAATATTCTTGTCGGACAGAGGAAAGGCAAACAGTGAATCTAATTTGCCAGCGGTTTTATGTGCCTCATCGAAAATGCCGAGGTCAAACTGGAACTTGCGACCACATGCTTTGCCCACCACTTTGGAGGACTGGTAGGTCGAGAACACCACCACCTTGTCGACCCCCTTTAACCTGTCACGGAGTTCCTTGGCATCTGTGGTTACCGGAAATTCTGAATCACAAGCTTTGAAGGTCAACTCGTCTATGCCCTTGTTAATCCCGAAATCCGAACAGACGGTTATGAATCGGATGTCTGGCCGAAGGTAGTGCTTTAGCCATTCCCGATAAGTTTGGCGCACCAAGGCTAATGAGGGGAGGAGTACCAGCACCCGCTTTGCCTTCATGCGCTGGGCAATCTTTAACGCGACAATGGTCTTGCCCGTTCCGCAGGCCATCACCGCATGAGTCCTAGAGTTCTTTTTCAGATTATTGCAAACGTCCTTAACCGCTGCTTCCTGATACGGCCTCTCGGCCGGTTCTTTAACAAGCTTGGGTTTTGCTCCCTTCAGCCACGTTTCGATTGCTGAAAACTCCTCTGCGGTTAACCGTTCAAAATCTGCACGTCGAATCGTGTAATAGTCTCTTCGATTGGAGGCTCGTTCGGTGACCTCTTGGCAATTGGTAACGACACACCGCTGCGGAACAGATTCAGCCGCGCCGAAGAAAGTGCCCAGTTCACCCCAAGTAACTGTCTTTTGGTTTCCTCGATATTTAGCCTGATAGGCTGTCCATTGACCGTTTTCCCCAAGGAACAAGCCATCAACTCCAGCATCTTTGACCTTGAGCGGGAGTTTAAACTTCTTTCGAAAGTGAGAAGAGATGCAGTCACTGGGCATGATCTCTCGCACTTTCCGAATCACTCGGAAATAGCCTTCCATGAATACCTCAAAAGCATCCCCTTTTTCCTTGGTGGTCTTTAAAGCACGAATCCGTTTCTCAATTGTGGAAAATTTTTTTACATTTTTGAATAAACCTGAACCTGCCAATGATTTGGCAGCAGGATGTGTGGGTTTTTTGGATGGCTCTATTCTCACAGTCTCAAATTCATTGCGGTAATAGTGAGGGATTGATATGGAAACCGGCAAGAAAAGTTCGTTGCCAGTCTGGGCAGGGACATTGCTAGATTTGGCAACGAGGTTGCTGGGTGGGGCAGAGAGTTCGCCGGCCTAGGCAACGGTTTCGCCGAGGGCGGCGAAGGGGTTTTTGCGGTTGGCGAGGGCTTCGCCGGGGGTGGCGGGGCGGTTGCTGAGGGCGGCGAGGCGGTTGCTGTGGTTGGTGGGGCCGCCTCTCCGAGGCGGCCTTGGCGCGCTCGGAGAGCACGCCCTACCT
>JACNJI010000539.1 GCA_014382645.1 Verrucomicrobiota bacterium
TTACAACGTCCACACTGGAGGTCGCTTCGTCAAGAATTACTACTGGCGGATTCTTCAGGAGTACGCGAGCGATCGTTAAACGCTGCTTTTCGCCCATGCTTAGGCGTATCCCCCGTTCGCCAATCATTGTGTCGAGCTTGTCGGGTAGACTGTTCACGAAATTGAGAGCACAAGCCGCCGACAGGGCTTTTTCAAGATCTTCCTCGGATGCATTTGGGCGAGCCAGTAATAGGTTTTCGCGAACGGAAGTATCGAAAAGGAAAGGGTCTTGGGACACAATACCTATATTCCCGCGCAAATCCGCAAGGGCAAAGTCCTGCAAATTGACGCCACCTACGCTTACGAAACCTTCATCAACTTCGTAATATCGTAAAGTAAGGTTCGCAAGAGTGCTCTTTCCGCCGCCGGTGGGCCCCACGAGGGCGGTCACACTACCCGCAGGAACTTCTAAATTCAGCCTTTCGACCAGAGTTCCCCTTTCGGGATAAGAAAATCGGACATTGTTAAAGAGGATCTCAACCGAACCCCGGGGAAAGGGCTTGGGCTCCTTGGGGTCGCGAATTGCAATCGGATGATCCAAGACTTCAAAAACGCGCTCCCCGGACGCCTTGCCTGCTGCGATTAAATTATTGATTCCGACAAGCTGTCGAACAGGTTCGTAGAACATGTTTGCATACAGCAAAAACGCAAAAAATTCGCCCTTGGTAAAACTAGGATCAGTCTGAAGAAGATAGGCTCCCATGCCGACCACGGCGACGATGCCAAGGGAAGAAGTGAAGTTCGCGGCGGGACCCTGTATCGACCAGCGAAACATGGCTCGAAGATTTCGTCGTTCCAATTCTTTGCTAATCTCAAGGAAGCGAGCTTGCTCCCGTTGTCGCAAGGCGAATCCGTGAATAAGACGATTGCCTTGGATGTCCTCCAACAACAGGGAGTTCAATTGCCCGGATGTTTCGCGGACCGCCTTCCAATTTCGGCGAGAAACCTTTGCGTACTTCCAAGCCATCACGAACAGCACGGGCAATGGGAGAAAAACAAAGGCCGCCAAAGTGGGCTCATGGACAAACATTACCGCGCCCACTCCCACAATAGTCAGAATGGCAACTGAACCTTGCTCTGTACCATCGAGTATGGCTCTTTCCACATTTTGCACGTCCTCGACCACTCTCGAGGAAATGTCTCCACTCTTTCGGCGGTCATAAAAAGCTATGGGAAGTTCCAGAAGTTTGTCGTGTAAATCCCGCCGCAAATCGAGAATGACTTTCTGCTCCAATGTATTGTTGATGCGAATGCGAATACAATTAAAGATTTCGCGGACGAAATAGAGCCCCGCAATGACTCCCGTGCCTTGGAGCAGCAATTTGACTTCATGCACACCGTGTTCAAACATTTGGTCAAGTACCTGCTGAATCACCCATGGCACCGCTACGGCAAGAGCAGTCATGGCACCAGCCATGAGAAGAGTGGAGACGAAAAGACCCTTGTAGCGGAACAGATACCCCGCAACTCGACTAATTATGTTCATCGCTTTGGCGTTGCCCGGATAATGCAGTTGGAGATATGCATCAAACTTTAAAAGCGATTATTGAAAGGCGTGGCAAACATGGAAGAACATCAATATGAACAAGGTCCGACCGGCGCAATCCTTCGGGACTTGCCCTCTCCATACGAAGCACATCCATGTGGACTGTTGCATCTACCGCGCTTCCTTGCGAAAATTCGCAAGCACCTTGCGGGAGAATTACCTAAAAGTTACCAGCGGAACTTCACTAAGGGATTCGATGGTTTTCTATGCCTGCACTTGGGCATAGAACCGCAGGAAGTGATTGATATCGTAAGAGATGGTCTCAGCGAAAAAGACATTTGCCTCCGATTCGAAGAATTGCTGCCAAATGACCTGCAAGCTCACAAGTGGAACCGCAAAGTCGTGCAGATGGGCATGAGTTCCATAGCAAAAGAGAAGCTGGAAGAGGTTAAAGTCGACATGGGAGCGGCAGACCGCAAGGACCTGATCTCTTTCGCAGATGTGATCGAATACGACGAAGGCAGGATAGACTAGCCGCTAGCAAGATTTAAAGTTTCCTAGCCGTAATGATGGTGACATCGTCACGATCATGGGACTCGTCCGCAAATTGCTCCAACTCGCCAAGCAGCTCCTCATTGAACGAATTGGCAGTTCCTCCTCCGAACTTCTCAAGTTTCGCAATGAGGCGGGCGAGAGAGTATTCCTCATTATGTTGGTTGGTGGTTTCCGTAACACCATCGGTAAAAAGCACAAGTGTATCGCCTTGCTCAAAAGAGCAGGTTTGCTCACTGACGATTTCCTCGAAAAGCTCGTTGGGAACCATTCCGATGGCCATTCCTTCTCCCCGCAAAGTTTCGACATTCGCCTCACTCCCCGCAGAGGCGCGAAGCAATAAACCCGGTTCATGCCCGGCCCGAGAATAGGTAAGGGTATTCTTGTCGGTATCGACAATGCCAAGAAAAAGCGTGATGAACATATCGTGCCTCATTCGTTCATTCAGGTCCCGATTCAATTTCACCAATACTGCTGAAGGGGAATGAGCGCGCTTGACGAAATGACGCAGGTTAGTTTGGCAAATCGCCATGAGCAAGGAAGCGGGTACTCCTTTGCCAGATACGTCGGCGATCGCAATAGCGTATCGAGATCGACCGATTTTGTGAAAATCATAAAAGTCGCCTCCGACTTGAGCGGAAGGAATGTAGCGGGCGTCCACATCCAAATCCTTGGACGCAAGAAAGTTTTCCGTAAGAAAAAGAGCCTGGACGTTTCGAGCAAGAGACAGATCCATTTCGAGTCGATTTTTATCGATTCGGAGATTCATGACGTCCGAATTACGCACCGCCAGCGAGGCTTGTTCGGCAAGCGAATTGACAAGTGAGAAGTCGGTTTCCGAGAAGGAAAGACCACTTGCGGGGTTGACCACAACAAGTACGCCGATCAATTGATCATTGAACTGCATCGGAGAAAAAATAATGGATCGCACCGCAAGAGCGGGATCGGCATGGCGGGGAACTCGTGGGTCGTTGGCGGCATCTTGAATGATAACCGGCTTGCCTGTACGGGCTACCTCTCCAACAACGCCCTCCCCAGATTCCAGAATTTCCGAACGTAGTATTTTCTCTAAGAAGCGGGCTCGGGTGGAGGTGGCTTCGTCATCAAGACGAATCTGTCGCCGTTGGGGAGGGAATAGCCCTTCTACGGCCGCACCTCGCAATTTTCCATGTTCTACACGCTCGTAAACGCAAGCACTCATGGCTCCGGTGCTTTTGACCGCAGTATGGGCAATTCTGCGAAACAGTTCGCCCCGTTCTACACCCTCGCCAATCGCGGCAACTAGGTTGTGCATGAAATTATCGACACTTTTCTTCTCTTGCTCGATGAGTTGTTTTTCCTCGTCGAGTTCAATATTCTCTCTCTTGGCTTTCGCCAAGAGAGGCCAAATGAAAGCGGCGGCAACCAGCACGCCGCACGCAAAAAGAAGGGCTTCAGTGAGCATTGCTTGCGGTTCGGGCAGAATCACCGTTCGCGCCCTCGTCCATTCGTTGCTCGAGAAAAGAAACTACGTCATGGAATTTCCTCACATTGCTTTCGTTCAATTCCATCAATCGTTTGTGGGCTTCGCACACCTCGCGAGCGGAAATAGCTTCATCATCGGATCCGTTGCCGACAGCTTCAAGCTGATCGAGATCTGTAATTTCCATTTTGGCGCGTACGTGAGCGATACGATGTATACCAAGATTTTCCACAGTTTCGAGATTTCGTTTTCCAAGGCTCAGTAACGTCATTGAGCCTTCTTCTCCTTCGCGGCGAACAGCAAGCGCCACACCGACCAATATACCTAAGAAAGTACTATCCACACCCGAACAATCCGCGAAATCCAAAACGTAATTTCGATGTCCTTCCTCAATCATCCCACGCAGAAAGCGACGAAAGGGATCACAATTCAAATAAGATGCTCGTCCGGTGACCTTGACGAAGGCATAGCCTGTATGGGTGCAGACCTGGTACACTGGCTTTCTTTCTTCGCCCATTTTGCAAAACCAGTCTCTCGTATTTATCTTGATTCGCTTATAAGCTTACGGAGGACAAATGGCAATATACCGCCATGTCGGTAGTATTGCACTTCAATTCCGGTATCCACCCTAACGCGAACTTTTACACTGGATTCAGCGCCATCGGATTTACGAATCACTAAGTCGAATTCTGCCCCGGGGACCAAATCATCTCCAAGTTTAGGAAGAGAAAAGGTTTCGGTTCCGTCAATGCCAAGAGTTTCCGCATCCTCGCCACCTGTAAATTCCAAAGGAAGAACACCCATCCCAATGAGATTGCTCCGATGAATACGCTCAAAGCTCTTGGCAACGACTGCCTTTACGCCGAGCAAAGCAGTACCTTTTGCAGCCCAATCACGGGAGCTACCCATTCCATAGTCGCTTCCCCCAAACACAATGAGCGATTCACCTCTTTCCTTGTAGAGTTGCGACGCATCGTGAATGGGGAGGATCTCGCCATCGGGTTGTAATTTCGTATATCCACCTTCCTTGCCATCTGCCATTAGATTCTTGATGCGGACATTGGCAAAAGTACCTCGAGTCATAATCCGATCATTGCCTCGCCGAGACCCGAAAGAGTTGAAATCACTCTGGTTCACTCCCTTTTCCTGCAAGAATTTACTTGCGGGACCGTCCAAAGGGATGGCCCCAGCCGGGGAAATATGGTCGGTGGTTACCGAATCACCGAGCAAAGCAAGCGTCCTCATGTCGGCAAGAGGTTCGATGGGTGAAATTTCGAGGCCGAATGACTCGAAAAAAGGTGGGTTCTGAATGTAAGTACTTTTTTCATCCCACGCAAATAAGGATCCCGACGGAGCTTTAATTTCGTTCCATTCGGGATTGGCCTCGTCAATAGAACCATATCGCTCCGTAAACATGGTTGGCTTGAGTCCCTCAGTGACACAGGCATCGACTTCCTCTCTGGAGGGCCACAGATCGCGAAGATATACAGGATTACCGCTCGAATCCGATCCCAAGGAATCTTCATCGAGGTTCACATCCACCGTTCCCGCCAATGCGTACGCGACAACCAATGGCGGGGACATAAGAAAGTTTGCTTTAATCGCACTATGGACTCGAGCCTCAAAGTTTCGATTACCGGAAAGTACACTTGCCGCAACCAGATTGCCTTGATCAATTGCAGATTTAATTTCGGGTGCGAGGGGTCCACTGTTGCCGATGCAAGTGGTGCATCCATAACCCACTAGATGAAAACCTAGCTCGTCAAGGTATCGCTGTAATCCCGTTTCGACCAAGTAGTCCGTCACCACACGGGACCCCGGAGCCAAACTAGTCTTAACCGAAGACTTCACTTTAAGGCCGCGCTCAACGGCCTTCTTTGCGAGCAACCCAGCGGCTATCATTACACTTGGATTACTAGTATTTGTACAACTCGTGATCGCGGCAATCAAAACAGAACCATGACCAATTTCATGCCTCGACCCATTACCTCCGACCAGAACCGTATCCTTGAGATTGTCCAAAGACACGCCGAAGCCATCTTCAGCTAGAGGCCCTTTCAAAAGGGAATGAAAGCTATCTTTAAGCGAATGTACATCGATACGGTCTTGAGGCCGTTTAGGACCAGCAACGGATGGAGAAATCGACGCTAGATCCAAATCAAGATTTTTAGAATACAAGAGCTCGTCCGCTTTGGGTATACCAAATAGCCCTTGTGCCTGAAGATAGGATTTCACAAGGTCGATCTCGTCCTCCGTACGCCCCGTAATACGAAGATAATCGAGCGTTGCATCATCGACAGGGAAAAAACCCATCGTAGCCCCATACTCAGGTGCCATGTTCGCAATGGTTGCACGATCTGCAAGCGAAAGCGCCTCAGCTCCGTTGCCGTAGAATTCGACAAATTTCCCGACGACTTTCTCTGCCCGAAGCATTTGAGTAATCCGTAAAGTCAAATCGGTTGCGGTAACTCCATCACGCAACGATCCTTCGAGATTTACGCCTATCACCTCGGGTGTCTGGAAATAAACGGGCTGTCCCAACATTCCCGCTTCCGCCTCAATGCCTCCGACGCCCCATCCCACAACTCCCAGAGCATTGATCATTGTGGTGTGGGAATCTGTCCCGACCAAGGA
>JACNJI010000392.1 GCA_014382645.1 Verrucomicrobiota bacterium
GGGCTCACGAGACTGTCGAAATCAAGGTAAAGGTCGACGGCGCCGATGCCCAATCCACGAAGTTCCTAGGCTACGAACCCGAAAACCTCACGGGGTTTTCCGCAAACTGCCAAGGCTTGGTTCGGGACGGCGACAACGCTTACTTAATCTTCGACCAAACCCCGTTTTATGCAGAAATGGGCGGACAAGTGGGAGATTCCGGAACCGTCGAAATCGGTGGCGAAACCTTGCCCGTCGGCAGGGTGAGCAAGGATGCAGCAGGGCGATTTCTGCATCCAGTGAAGGGTGACTTTCCCGCAGACCCAAGCGGCCAATCTGCAGTCCTTAACGTCGACCTAAACAGACGTCTCGCCATCCAACGCCACCACACCGCCACCCATGTTTTGCACTGGGCTCTGCGCCAGATTCTGGGTGATCACGTCCGGCAGGCGGGTTCGCTCGTAGAGCCCAATCGCCTGCGTTTCGACTTTTCCCATTTCGAAGGAGTCACCTCGGCCCAAATCGACGAAATCGAGAGACTCGCGAACGAACACCTTCTCACCAACGACTCCGTCGAAGCCGTTGAAATTCCCTACGCGGAAAAGTCCGACGACGTCATGGCCTTCTTCGGCGACAAGTACGGGGACGTCGTTCGGGTGGTCGACCTTGGCGGATGGAGCAAGGAATTGTGTGGCGGCACGCACGTTCAGTCCGCAGGAGAAATCGGGTTTATCAAGATAACAAGTGAATCGGCGATCGCCGCGGGCACTCGTCGGATCGAGGCGGTTGCCGGTTCCGATGCGTACGCCCTCGCCAACGAACGCTTTCGCCAGGTCGCTTCCATTACCCAAAACCTCGCCTGCAAACCGGAAGAGATTTCCGAACGCATCGTCGCCCTTCAGGCAAAGAACAAGGACCTCGAAAAAAAGCTGCGCTCGCATGAACAGAAGGGACAAGCCAACCTTGCCGACAAGCTGATCGCCAAAGCTGTCGAAAGCGACGGCATTCGCTTCGTCAAGGGCATCGTCCGTGACGTCGCGGCCAACGATCTCCGCGGCCTTGCCGTCCAGGTGAACAAGGGTACCGCTCCCTCCGTTACGCTTCTCGTTTCTATCGCGGGCGAGAAAGCCACCATGATCTGCATCTCCTCCGACGAAGCCGTCGCCAAGGGGCACAAGGCGGGTGACTTCCTTCGCGAGCTCGCCACCCTTTTCGGAGGAAAAGGCGGGGGTAAGCCCGACTTCGCCATGGGCGGTTCTCCCTCTGGGGCCGACCCTGAACAAACCCTCGCCGACTTCGCTTTTCCGTCTCAAGATTCGTGAACCTCAGGCTAGTCCTGCCCCCCACCCTCGCAGCCTGCGCGGAACGGGACGCCATCCCCACCAAGCTCGAGCTCGACCCGGGATCGGGCAAACCCATCACCCCCGACAAAGCCGGACCTGCCGGTCTCGCGGGACTTCCCGATCCCGACCGAGCCGCCGCCTCCGCCATGGCCCACTGGCGCGGCGGGGAATTGTCCTCTCTTCTCCACTTAAGCAAAAAGCATTTGGCCGAGCTTCTCAACATGCTTCGCGGCATTTCCTGCTTCTACTTCGCCCACAAGCCGCAGGAGGCAATCCCTTGGGAAGATGGCGACCTGCTCGGCGTATCCCAACACCTGCCCAAGGAAAAAACAGCCACCGGCTCGACCCAGGGAGTTCCTTCTTCCCCTTCGGGAACCTCGGAAGAACGTGAAGATGTCGCCCCCATTCGCGAGGACGCATGGGCGGATTACGAGGGCCGTCCCATCGAGGTGGAAGGGTCGACCGAGTACCTGATGATCACCTTGCCGTCCGACGAGCATCCCGCCTACCACTCGACTCTTCGCCTCCTGCGAGAGGCAAACTTCTTGCGCGATCGACAAAACCGTCGCTGGTGGTGGCTTCGCGGACGAGAAAAGACTCTCGATTTCCTAGCCGAGCACAAGGAGACCCTCGAACTCGACTTCGACGCCACCTTCACGGAAAACTTCCGCAAGCACACCAAAAGCATTCGCGAGGCCACCGTCCGGACAGAGGCCAAGGAGAAGGATGGCATGGCCGAGGTACAAGTCATCATTCGGGCGGGTGATGCTCCTGAAAACCTGATCGAGCAAGCCCTGGCGATGGGCAGCAACCACGTCGAGTCCGACGGCAAGGTTTATTTGCTGGGTAGAAAAATGCTCCAAAAAGCCCATGCTCTCCAGCGCCGCTTGGCGGGCACGCCCGAGGCTCCGCTCCTGCGTAAGGGTACTTATCACCTACCCACTGAGCAAACCGCCGAAAGCGAAGAAATGCTGTTGGAATTAGACCCCAAGTTCAAACCGCCCGAGGCATGGAAAACCCGGGCAACGGCTCTCCGCGACCTCGACAAGCTGGAACCACCTCCCCTTTCGAAGGAACTGGAAGACATCCTGCGACCTTATCAAAAGATCGGGGTCGGATGGATGCTGCATCTCTTTCGCCATAAACTCGGAGGAATCCTGGCCGATGAAATGGGCTTAGGCAAAACTCTCCAGACCCTAGCTGTCCTGTCCTGCCTCAAGAAAAGAAAAGTCAGCTTCGACGATTCGGTGTCTACCTCGCTCGTGGTTTGCCCCGCATCGCTCGTGGAAAATTGGCGGCGGGAAACCGAACGCTTTTGCCCCGAGCTGAATGTCTTCGTTCACCATGGCTCCAAAAGGATGAAGAGGGTCGAGGAATTCGCGAAATGGGATCTCGTCATCACATCCTACGGAACTCTCGTCCGGGATGAAAACCTATTCGCCTCGGCTTCGCTCCTTTGCGTGATCGGCGACGAGGCCCAAAACCTCAAGAACCGGCGTACACGCAACGCCAAGTCGCTCGCCTCCCTTTCCTCTCGCGGTCGCTTTCTTCTCACCGGAACTCCCGTTGAAAACAGCCTGTACGACCTCCTGGCCCTCACCTCCTTCCTGATGCCGGGTGCCCTTCATCCGATTCCCTCATCTTCACGCGGAGACGAGCGCACTTGGCACGAAAAACGTTTTCTCGCCCAAGCGGCCCCCTACATCCTGCGGCGAAGCAAAAAAATCGTTGCCCCCGAACTTCCCGACAAGATCGAACAAGTGGTATACGTCGACATGACTCCCGAACAGGCCAAGACCTACGCCTCCGTAAAGGCGGGCGCCGAAAAGGAAATCGTAGCCATGGAAGAAGCGGGCGTCCCCGAAGGTCAGCTCCGCATGAAGACCCTCACGCAGCTCCTGCGACTTCGCCAAACCTGTTGCGACCCCCGCTTGCTCGACGACAAACTAGAACCCGGCGCCTCCGCAAAACTCGCGGCTTTCCGGGAAATCCTGCACGGTGCGATAGACGCGGGAAACCGCATCCTGCTCTTTTCGCAGTTCACCTCTCTGTTGGCTTTGATCCGAGCGGAATTGGAAGCGGAATCGATTCCTCACTGCTACCTCGATGGCTCGTCCAGAGATCGCATGGCGCAGGTCGATCGCTTCCAAGACGACGAATCCGTTCCCATATTTCTCATATCTCTGAAAGCGGGTGGCACGGGACTCAATCTCACCGGGGCCGACTTGGTGATCCACTTCGACCCATGGTGGAACCCCGCCGCCGAGGCTCAGGCGACAGACCGGGCTCACCGCATAGGCCAAACCAAAACCGTACAAGTGTACAAGCTGATCATCGCCGACTCGGTGGAAGAAAACGTGCTCCGTCTACAGTCGAGTAAAAGAAAGCTTCTGAGCGAGGTTTTCGAAGCGGGAGAAGCGGTCAACGCATCCATCTCCATAGCCGACATGAAAGCCCTTATCTAAAAGGTTATCGAATTGTAGCGACGAAAAAAAAACGAATACAGACTGGATATGGTCAAATACATATGCTCCGTTTTTTTAGCGGTCGGCTTTCTTTCAACGAAAGACCTGCAAGCAGAAGAAAGCGCACCTTTAACCGTTACGGCAAGCGACTTAAATAATGGTCAAATCACTTTCACGGCACATGCGACCGTTGACTCCTTGTTTAGTGTAGAAATTCAATTGACCGATCTCTCAAACCTTCGTCCCTCCAAGGAAGGAAAGCTAATCTTCAACTTGGACGGGAGCGGTGACACTGAATTAATGACCTTGGATCAAATCGAGGTGGGTGGAGGTTGGGGTTACTACTGGAGCTATTGGTGGAACTATGGATTTTCAGGAGAGAATCAGGACTCCAATTATACCTACAGAATTCCCTACGCGTCCAAGGATAGGTTCACGGTTGGTCAAGGTTACATGGGATCATGGAGCCATCAGGACACTTACGCCATCGATTGGTCCATGCCGGAAGGAACCACAATATACGCCGCGAGAGGAGGGAAGGTAATAAACACAAAGGAAGACTCGAACGAGGGCGGTGCTGAAAAGTCATTCATGGACAAGGCCAATTACATAACGATCGGACATTTGGACGGGAGCAAAGCCGACTACCTGCACTTGCAGCAAAACGGGGCACTCGTACAGATTGGCGCAATAGTGAAAATCGGAGACCCCATTGGACTTTCGGGAAATACCGGATGGTCAACGGAACCCCACCTTCACTTCCAAGTCTTTCATCAAACAGACCCCCAAACCTCGTCCACTGTCTCGACGAACTTCTTGGGCAAAGACGGAAACGTCGTTTCTATCCAAGAAGGAGATTCCTACTACGGCAGTGGCGACGTTCAAGCTTCGACGAAGACCTTCGCGAATGCCAATGCAGTCGCCGATTCAGTTTCGGGATGGAGTGCAAGCCCTTGGCTCGGACGCTTTTTTACTTCCGCGTCAAACTGGATTTATCACGAACACTTGGGATGGCTTTATCCCGTGGACACGGCACAAGAGGGAGTCTGGCTGTACCACCCGAATTTGAATTGGCTCTGGACAAGCAAGAACACCTACCCGTGGCTGTACTTTTACGATAAGAAAAACTGGATCTATTTCGAACCATCAAAAGGTTTTTATGATTATTCACAGGGTGCTTGGAGCCCTCATTCAACACATGAAGAAAGCTCAAAATCTTCCACCGCAAACGGATCGAATGCCTCTGGCCACTCGACCAACACCGATAACGGTTCGGCTGAAACTGAGAATTCATCTTCCTCATCAGATATCATTTTTGACTATCGATACGACAACGGCTACTTCAGTGCCAACCCCGATCGAAAAACCGCCTTGGAATATGCAGCCAAGTAGTGGGAGTCCGTGATCACTTCATCGCATACCGTAGCCCCGGGCACTTCATTGAACATGAGGTGGCCTTATACCTCTACCGAATCAGAGACCATAAGCTGTGAGAACGGAGTGCCTGGTTTTCTCGTCTTCCTCTATGCTTATGACTTTCAGCAGGAAGTGAATACCGACGGAACCCTCTCGCACTCAACGTCCAAGGCAGTGGACTCACGTTTTTCCACTCCCAACGTCGGGGCTCTTTATCTCAACGCAAATGCAGGACAATCAAGCTCTTGGTTTTTTGACGCCACACCGGAAACCGCCCTCCCTGAGCTAGGTCACGTCCTCGGTATATTGAGAAGCTATCAAGCCCCGTTCGTGACTACGGATTCCGAAGGCCAAGAATCTTTCGACGGGCCCGCCGTCCGCCAAGTGAACAACGGTCAAGCTCTTCCCCCGGATAAGGATTCGGCGCACGTTTATTCGAAATTCACCTCTCCCGAATACCTACCGATGCCCAATCTCGACAGACACAGTATGCACGGGAGCAACGTAATTCAGGGGTTTTGCAGCCTTCCCACACCAATCGACGTCGCCATGCTCGACGACATCGGTTACGATGTCAACTACGCCGAAATCCGTCTACGGCGACCCCGCAGTAATCAAACAATACCAAGCTTCCAACCTCTCCAGTTTCGTGGAGGCAAACAGTTCGATCAAACCGCATGGACTTTGGATTTTCGATACTCTTGACGATGTCGACAAAGCTCTTGTCGGCTATCCTCTCCGTTACATGCCGCCCGCCGGACAAACGGGCCTGATTGCCGATCTTCATTCGACCGATCACCTCTCCGTGCCGAAAAAAGGTTACTTGATCGTCAACCATACCTTGTCCGAGGCAATGGGTCCCGGCAGCGACGTCACCATTTACTCTCTCCTGTTAGACCTCAGGATCAAAACCGCCAGTCCAGGGCGTGCCCTTTTCAATACGAATCGCTACGCAAGCAACGACGGGGG
>JACNJI010000381.1 GCA_014382645.1 Verrucomicrobiota bacterium
CTCGGAATCTTTAGGAAAAGCTGCCTGAACACTACAATCTACAACTTTTTCCCATGAAGAAAATTCAAGGTATCTTTCTAATTCTAGTCTGCGTAATCGTCATGACCAGTATCATGAGCGACGTTTTCTGGGGGTCCTACAACTTGGAAAACGTCCTTCGCCGCACCGCTCTTTTCGGGATCATCAGCATAGGAGTGGCGTTCGTTATAATTACCGGCGGAATCGATCTATCCATCGGGTCAGTCATTTGTCTGGTGGGATGCGGACTTCCGTGGTTGTTGGTAGAGCAAGAAGTTTCGGTTCCTGTAGCTCTTTTGGCCGTATTCGGTTTCTCTTTGGCGGTGGGGTTGATTCACGGAATTCTCGTTGCCAAGGTAAAGCTTCAACCCTTTGTAGTTACGCTCTGCGGGCTCCTCCTTTATCGCGGAATCACTCGCGGGTTCACGGGGGATCAGTCTCAAGGGTTCGGTACGGACTTCAAGGGGATTCGCGAACTGGCCACGGGAGAAATTCCATTATTTGGCTTTAATTTACCTATGCCATGCGTGTTCCTAGTCGTGGTCGCTGTGTTGGCTGGCGTTTTCCTGAACAAGACCATATACGGCCGATATCTTTTGGCCCTTGGAAATAACGAGGAAGCGGCCAAATTCAGTGGCATCGACGTGGACAAGATGGTCATTCTCGCTTATGTCATTTGTGCCCTCTGCTCGGGGCTTGGCGGCCTTCTGTTCGTACTCGACGTGAATTCGGCTCAACCCGTTGATTTCGGAAACTTTTACGAACTTTACGCCATTGCAGCTGCTGTCCTTGGGGGTTGTAGCTTACGTGGTGGCTCGGGCACCATACTTGGCGTGGTTATTGGGGCGGCCCTCATGCAGGTGTTGAGAAACATGATCGTGCTTGTGGACTGGATACCTACCCACATCGAATACGCCATCATAGGTGCCGTGATCTTGGCCGGAGTCGTTGCTGACGAGATGATAAAGCGGGCGGTCGCTAAAAAACGCGCATCTCAAGGGTAGCTCCTTCCGGGAGTTTTAATGAAGTTCGTCCGATCGGCACAAGAGGGGAATCGCCTTTTCCGTTATGCTGTGCTTCTTATGTTGAATTTTTCTATTTCTTCATGAAACCAATCAATAAGTTCCTTCTCGATAACGCTCTTCGAATTTCCGACAATCCATGCGTCAGTCCTGATTTCTGCATAGACTGGGAGGGCTTGCAGGTGGACTTGGCCTCGGATTCTGGCATCGTCAATCACGACAAGAGCGGAGTATCCACTTCCCATGGCGCATGGAGTCTCGTTGAAAATGCGCATGGAGACCATGCATGGTGCCTAACTCCTGCCGATCCGGACGCTGCCGGGGTTGAACAAATCTTGGAGAATCGTACGGAGATTAACGGGCAGGTCTACTTCCCCGCCAGTTTCGAGAACTTGATCCGGATCAAAAACATCTTTCAGGAAGCCGATTCAAATTGCTCTATTTTCCCGAGTTCGGGGGCAGACCTCGGGAAATCTACTTTGGGCATCGGCGCACGCTTCACCACCCTCCACTGGGATGGCGTGGACTGGGCCATGAGCCGTCTCGGGCAAGGCCTTACCGCCAACCAGAACAGCATACCTCGCGAACTCGTCTACGATGTCGATGAAATGCTCGCCGACCGCCTCGATTCCGTTCCTTTCCCCTTCATCGGTTGCGACGTTCCCGAAGGTCATCAGGGGCAAAGCGTAGAGGGAATGACACATGGCTGCATTTTAGCCAAGTTGAAGAGCGGTTTCCACAATCTCGGTCTTGCTTGGAGTTTCAACGCCGATCACCAGCCCATCGGCGGCAAGTTCGATGTCCGCGAGGATCAACTGGTAGCCGGATGCCTGTTTGCCAGTTACATCACCTTCGACATTTCACCGGAGCTTGCTTTGACCGAGGTTTCCGACAGCCCCATCGAAAAGAGCATGTACGTCACGCAAAACGTGCCGGCAGACCTTGTCGAGGCTGCTCGCCTACGAGTGGAGGCAGCGGGGTTGACGCCGACCAAGGACGAATTCAACGGTCTTCTCGCCTATGTCTGGCCCGCCATGCAGAAAATGAAGGTTCGCGACGACAAGTATCGCTCCGCCCGCGAGGCTGCCTTTACCACGGAACTCGGCCGCGATTACCTTCGCGAGCTCTCCATCGACGAGCTTCCCGGTCTCACCACTCCCGAGACCACCGCGGTCATGCTCGCCCTTGCCTTCGAGATGGAGATGCCCATCCACTTCGTCGCTCCCGCCTTCGGCTTCCAGAAGAATATTCCCTATCCGGACAACGACGAGCTCCGTTCGATGGTTGCCCGCATCTGGTCGGTCTGCGAGAAGTTCGGAGTGTCCATCGGTTTTCACTCCGGTTCGGGCAAATCCGCCGAAAACTACCAAGTCGTCGGTGAAATGACGGGGAGCAGGCTCGAAATCAAGACAAGCGGTCGCTATACCTACGAAATGGGCGTTGCCCTGCATGCCTCCACCAACGAGACCGACCAATCCCTCTGGGGAGATTGGCACGCCTTTACCCTCGATTTGGCCGTTGCCGGATGCTTCGCCGAGGACGATACCGAGCGCAAAATGGCTCGCGAGTTCGTTTCCGATACCCTTTCCGCCGCCGGAGTTAGTCCCGAAGTTTATGCCGATTCCGATTCCTGTCGGGCAGCCCTGCAGGCTTTGGACCCATCGCCCGATCACGTTTTCTGGTTCGAGTACAACTTTCTCTACGTTCTCGCTGCTGACGGCAGGGCCGAGAAAGCAGCCCTCGGGGATCATTCGCCCGCTGGATACGGCCAGCGTGCTCGCTTTTACTCCATCAGCGACGAGGGACGCCTTCTGTTCGCCAAGAACGTCGCCCTTTACATTCTGTTCCTTGCCGAAAACGTGGGGATCGCTTCCAAGGAGCTTTGCGACAACGCCCGATCCGAGCTTGCAGGTTACGCTTCCTTCGACGAATTCTATCAGGCCATCGCCTAACCAACCTTGGAAATCGGCCTGTCCGGGGCCTACTTACCCAACCTCTCCAAGGCGTCGACTACTACCAGCTTAGCCAGGGCTTGTGAACCATCGGCGAAGTAGTGCACGTTGGCGGGGCGCATCCACTTCTTCATGTTCTTCTTACTCGGGGTGAATAGGTCGAGTGTCGGTACTTCGTGCTTCTTCATCACGCGGGCGGCCGCCTCGTTGTAGCGTACGGAATCGCCGACGTAGCGTCCCTTCGAACCCGGCGGAACCGGCGTCGTGTTGCGCCACACTAGCTTTGCCCCCGTCTTCTTCATGCGGGCCACCAGTTTGTCCAAGTTCTTCTCGTAATCCTCGATTACTACCTGCGGCTTACCGCCCTTTTCCTTGGGGTAGAGGTTTTCGCCCTTTGGCCCCATGTACTTGAGGTCGTGCAAACCCCAGTTGAAGTGAATCAGGTCCCATTTGCTCTTGCCCAACCACTTTTCGATTTCGGCTAACCCCGTCGAGGTCGGCCCGCCGTTGGTCGGAATCCTGTGCAGGTTCGCCTTCCCCTTGAGCAAGGCTCGGGTTGGCAGGGTGTAGCCGATCGAAATGGAATCGCCGATAATCAGGATTCTCGGCAAGCCTGCGACGTCCTCGATGGGAGTCATGGGGCCGACGCGAGCCGGTTTCTTCGCCTTTTGGGCCATTAGCGTTCCGCCTGCCAAGCAAGCGAGTAGGGAGAGGGTGAGTAACTTCTTCATATCGGTTTTGAGATGAAGCCAAATCCAAGCCCGAGCAAGAGCATATTGGCAGGCGCGACCACATTTTTGAAATTATCCATTTCTCCCTCTTCGAGTTTGACCGACTTTCACGTCTGTTGAAAACTCGAATCATGAAACCCCTAAGCTTTTCCCTCGCATTGGCGTTAACTGTTTTTGCTCCTCCATCGTTCGGGGCCAAGGGAGACGACCTGCTCCGGCGATACTTCGAGCTCGAGACGGCCAAGACGGAGGAATCCTTCCTCGCCGGCATCAATTCCAAAGAAGATTGGCTTGCCCGACAGGACAAGTATCGGGGCCAACTCTTCTCCATGCTCGGTATCGACCCCAACCGTCCGCGAACCGACCTCAAGGCCACGGTCACGGGCAAAGCGGAAGGCACCGGGTTCGTCGTCGAGAAACTTCATTATCAATCCAGTCCCGGCCTCTATGTCACGGGCAACCTGTACCTGCCGGCGGAACGCAAGCCGGGGGAGAAATTCCCCGCCATTCTTTATGTCTGCGGTCACGGTCGCGTGAAGAAGGGAGGCGTAAGCTATGGAAACAAAGTACACTACCATCACCATGGAGCATGGTTCGCCCGAAACGGTTTCGTCTGCCTCACCATAGACACCATCCAGCTTGGCGAGATCGAGGGTCTGCACCACGGCATTTATTCCAAGAACATGTGGTGGTGGGCGTCCCGTGGGTACACGCCTGCCGGCGTCGAGGCTTGGAACGGCATTCGCGGCATCGACTACCTGCAGTCCCGCCCCGAGGTCGACGGCGAACGCATCGGCGTAACCGGCCGGTCGGGTGGGGGAGCCTACAGTTGGTGGGTCGCCGCCCTCGACGAACGCGTAAAGGCCGCCGTCCCCGTTGCCGGTATCACCAGCATGCGTAATCACGTCGTCGACGGCTGCGTGGAGGGCCATTGCGACTGCATGTACCAAGTCAACGCCGCCCGCTGGGACTATGCCATGATATCTTCCCTCGTCGCGCCTCGCGCTCTCCTTATCTCGAACACCGACAAGGATCGCATCTTCCCGCTCGACGGCGTAGTCGACGTCCACCGCAAGACGAAACGGGTCTACGACATGCTCGGCGTCCCCGGCAACCTCGGCCTCCACGTCACCGAGGGCCCGCACAAGGATACGCAGGATCTCCGCGTCCACGCCTTCTCATGGTTCAATCGCTTCTTGAAAAAGGAAAATCCGCTCATCGACAAGCCCGCCGTCAAGTACTTCGAGCCCGAGCAGCTCAAGGTATTCGAAAAACTGCCTGCAGACGAGATCACGAGCAAGATCCACGATACCTTCGTTCCGCAGGTCGCGCCTCCGCCCGTGCCCAAGGACAAGGCCAGTTGGAACGCCTACCGCAAGGCAACCATGGCGCGGCTCAAGGAGCATGTTTTCGCGGGTTGGCCGGAGAGCCCCGGCAAGGTCAGCAACAAGAAGGCGCTTGATCTGAAAGCGGACGGCATTCGCCTCGCCGCCTACGATTTCACTTCGCAGCAACCTTGGGAGCTTCGCCTGTTCGTTGCCCACCGGAAGAACCTGTCCCTGAAGGACGCCGACCTCGTCGTCCTTAACGTTCTCGACGAGAAAGGGTGGGGCGATTTCGCCGCCACCTACGGCAAGGCCTTCCCCGAGGCCTTCGAGGGCACGGGAAAGATGCCCGCCCACGCCGCCGAGGCCTTTGGCTCCGACAAACGCATGTTCGAGAACCAAGACTGGGCCATGGTCTATGTCGCTCCTCGCGGAATCGGTCCCACCGCATGGTCGGGAGACGCCCGCAAGCGCAACCACATCCTCCGTCGCTTCTATCTCCTTGGCCAGACTCTCGACGGCATGCGCGTCTTCGACGTCGTTCGCTCCGCCCAGGCTCTCCGCGGTATCGAGGGGCTGGGAAAGGCGCCTCTATGGATGCAGGCCCACGGGCACATGGCCGCCAATCTCCTCTACGCCTCTCTCTATGTGCCCGAAGTTACCCGCTTGGATCTTCACTATCTCCCCGCCTCTCACATGCAGGGCCCCGCCTACCTGAACGTGCTCCGTCATCTCGATCTCCCTCAGACCGTTGCCCTTGCCGCCGAGCGTGCCCGTGTCGTCCTCTACCAACCCGAGGCCAAGTACGATCCCTTCCCCGCAAAAGTCGCCAAGGCACTCGAACTCGGCCCCAAGGCCTTCGCCGTGCGAAAGAGCATGGCCGACGAGTAACCTGCCATCCGGGTTAGTCCGCACCCTGTCATTGCGAGGAGCGCAGCGACGCGGCAATCCAGCGACCGTTTGGGCATCCGCCATGTTTTTGCGTTGTCATTGCGAGGAGCGCAGCGACGCGGCAATCCAGCGGACCGCGTCCGGCAACCCACCGCATCGCCCCGGCATCCCGCATCACGCCTCAGACTGGATTGCCACGTCAGTTCTCTTCGAG
>JACNJI010000393.1 GCA_014382645.1 Verrucomicrobiota bacterium
GACGATATTGACCACTTGGGAAATAGACGCGTCCGAACTGTCGGCGAACTATTGGCTAACGTTTGTCGAAGCGGTTTGGCTCGCACTGAGCGAGTGGTTCGTGAACGTATGACCTTATATGATCAAGGCGTTGATTCGCTTACTCCTGGCAAACTTATCAATCCCAAAGCGTTGACCACCGTGCTAAGAGACTTTTTCGCCCGTAGTCAGCTTAGCCAATTTATGGACCAGATTAATCCTCTGGCTGAAATTACCCACAAGCGGCGTCTTTCCGCACTCGGGCCAGGTGGATTAAACCGTGAACGCGCAGGATTTGAAGTCCGTGACGTGCACCCTACCCATTACGGTCGAATTTGCCCTATTGAGACTCCGGAAGGACCCAATATTGGATTAATTAATACTCTCAGCACGTATGCGAAAATCGACGAATTTGGTTTTTTGCAATCACCTTACCATCCCGTAGTTGATGGAGTAGTTAACAAAAAAACAAAGGACGTCACCTATTTGAATGCTTTTCGGGAAGAGAGTTTTCGAATTGCCCAAGCGAACTCTGAAGTCGATCCAAAGACGAACAAGTTAAAGGGTCGCCCGACTTGTCGCTATCGTGACACAGTGGCTGAATTTGAGCCTGCGAAGATCGACTTTATGGACATATCGCCGAAGCAAGTTGTTTCGGTGGCTGCAGGGCTTATACCTTTTATTGAGCACGATGATGCGAACCGAGCTCTCATGGGTGCTAACATGCAGAGGCAAGCCGTTCCTTTGCTGCAGACCGAAGCTCCCTTGGTCGGCACCGGCATTGAACACAGGGTAGCGAAAGATTCTAAAACTGTGAGCACTTCCGACTCGGAAGGTATCGTGGCTTTAGCGGACGCCAACCGTATTGTCGTCACTGACGATGGAAACCTACCCGCTCGTTTCTTGCGGGAACCCAAAAGTGATCCTAAGCGCGGTATTCATTGCTATGATTTGCGCAAATTTTTGCGGTCTAACTCCGGAACATGCTTTAACCAAAAACCAATAGTTCGCAAAGGCGATAAGGTAAGCGTTGGCCAATCTCTTGCAGATGGCGCTTGCACACAAGATGGCGAACTGGCACTTGGGCGTAACATCCTTGTGGCCTTCATGCCATGGAAGGGTTATAATTTCGAAGATGCAATTCTGATATCTGAGAAAATGATTAAGGATGATATCTACACATCCATCCATATTGAAGAATTTGAGGTAACGGCACGAGACACGAAGCTGGGTCCGGAAGAAATTACTCGGGACATTCCCAACGCAGGTGAAGAAGCGCTTCGCAATTTGGATCATCGCGGAGTAGTTCGCATAGGAGCCGAGGTAAAACCCGGCGACATTCTTGTTGGAAAAATCACTCCTAAAAGTGAGACTGACTTAGCACCCGAAGAGAAACTTCTACGGGCTATTTTCGGCGAAAAGGCTGCAGATGTGAAGGACAGTTCTCTCAAGGTGCCGTCGGGAACTTTTGGGATTGTAATGAACATAAAGATTTCCAGCCGGACCGAAGCAGAGCAAGAGAAACTGTCCCCCTCCGACAACCGCCGTCAAATCAAACAAATCAAGGAAGATTACCGAAACCAAAGTGATGATTTGCGTTCCCAGCTAACGGAATCGCTTTCCAACATTCTTCTCGGCGAAAAAATTCCTCTAAATGTAAAGAATTCTGATACAGGAGATGTAATTATTCCTGCGAACCGCAAGATAACCAAAACTCTTTTGAGGCGATTGTCTTCCGTGCATCGATATGTCGATATTCCGCCATCTCCCGTTCGAATAAAAGTCTTCGAGATTATAGAAGGCTACGAGAGCAAGTTCAAGGATCTCGATGATGATCGCGATCGAAAAATAGAAGCAATCGAGCATGGCGATCCGATTGATCAAGGAGCGATCAAAAATGTCCGTGTTTTTGTCGCAAAAAAACAAAAGATTCGAGTTGGTGACAAGATGGCAGGTCGTCATGGCAATAAGGGGGTTGTGGCTAAAATTGTGGCAGAAGAGGACATGCCTTTTATGCCCGATGGTACACCCATTGAGATTTGCTTGAATCCGCTAGGTGTTCCTAGTCGCATGAATGTCGGCCAGGTCTTGGAGACTCATTTAGGATGGGCTTGCAAGAAGCTTGGATTAACTGTCGCCACGCCAATTTTCGATGGAATCCCCGAAAAAAATATACAGGAATACCTACGGCAAGCCGGGCTTCCTGAAACAGGAAAGACCGAACTCGTGGACGGTTGTACAGGCGAACGCTTCTTTCAGGAAGTGGTTGTCGGGTATATGTATATGTTGAAACTGAATCACCTTGTGTCCGGCAAAATCCATGCTCGGGCAGTCGGTCCATACAGTTTGATAACCCAGCAACCCTTGGGCGGAAAGGCTCAATATGGGGGGCAACGATTTGGAGAGATGGAAGTCTGGGCGCTTGAAGCCTATGGTGCGGCTTATACTTTGCAGGAAATTTTGACTGTCAAATCCGATGATGTTTCGGGTCGTACTAAAATTTATGAAAATTTAGTGAAGGGAGACAATTCATTACAGGCAAGCACGCCGCAATCCTTTAATGTTCTCATGAAGGAAATGCAAAGTCTCTGTCTTGATATTCGAGTTAAGGGTGAAGATGCCCTCTAGTACTGTCCCCTACCCGCTTAATTTTATTTCACAAATCACAAAGGAGTTCTCAATATGAGCGTCGATGCAGCCAAAGAAGCTCTCGGAATAGAAGTTGGACCCATGGATCGAGTATCCATTACTGTTGCCTCCCCGGACGTAATCCGATCAAGGGCTCGAGGCGAGGTAAAGAATCCCGAGACAATAAACTATCGGACCTTTAAGCCCGAGCCTGGCGGTCTTTTTTGTCAAAAGATATTTGGTCCCGTGCGCGACTACGAATGTGCCTGTGGAAAATACAAACGCATCAAGTACAAAGGTGTGGTGTGTGATCGTTGTGGTGTCGAGGTAACTGTTTCTCGTGTTCGGCGGGAGCGTATGGGAAATATCGAATTAGCCGTACCAGTTTCCCACATTTGGTTTCTCAAGAGTATGCCTAGCCGACTTGGTCTGTTGATGAACATGACAGCCAAGAGCCTCGAGAGAGTTCTGTATTATGAGCAATACATGGTAACTGACGCCGGAACCACCCCCCTGGAAGAGAAGCAATTATTATCGGATAGAGAGTTTCATGAAGCTTGCGACGAGTATGGCGATGAATTCGAGGCCAAGATGGGTGCAGAGGCTCTCATGGATGTACTTTCTCGTATGGATTTGGAAGAATCGCTTGAGGAACTGTATGAGCAAATGCACGAAACCAAGTCTAAGCAGATCAAGAAAAAGCTCTCTAACCGACTAAAAATCATTCAAGGGTTCATTTCTTCAGGAGCACAACCCGAGTGGATGATTTTGGAAACCATACCGGTAATACCTCCAGACCTGAGGCCTCTTGTCCCCCTAGAGGGGGGGCGTTTTGCGACCAGTGATCTCAATGATCTTTATCGGAGGGTTATTAATCGTAACAACCGCCTGAAAAACCTTCTTCAACTTAAGACTCCGGACGTTATCATTCATAACGAAAAGCGTATGCTTCAAGAGGCGGTGGATGCTCTTTTTGACAACGGTCGGCATGGGCGCGCAATTACTGGTCCCGGCAATAGGGCACTGAAATCAATGAGCGACATGCTGAAGGGTAAGCAGGGCCGATTTCGGCAAAACCTTTTGGGTAAGCGTGTAGATTATTCCGGACGTTCAGTAATCGTGATTGGTCCGGAACTGAAGCTTCACCAGTGCGGGTTGCCGAAAAAAATGGCTCTCACCCTTTTCGAACCTTTCATTATTCGTCGGCTCAAGGAGCTTGGTTTTGTCCATACGGTCAGAGGTGCTCGCAAAATGATCGAGGGTAAGTCCCCTGAGGTTTGGGACATACTTGAAGAGGTGACCAAGGGTCATCCCGTTTTGTTAAATCGTGCCCCTACCCTTCACCGCCTTTCCGTTCAAGCCTTCGAGCCAGTCTTAATCGAAGGTAACGCCATACGGATTCACCCCTTGGTGTGCACGCCTTACAATGCGGATTTCGATGGGGATCAGATGGCCGTACACGTGCCGCTGTCTCTGGAGGCTATCATGGAAGCCAAGCTCTTGATGCTTTCTACACACAACATCTTTTCTCCATCAAGCGGCAAGCCTATACTTACGCCTTCTCAGGATATTGTTCTTGGATCATATTATCTCTCGATGAATCCACGTGGCGAAGAGCCCGATGAGGGTGCTCGGTTACCCCTTATCGCCTCTTTCGAAGAAGCTCTAACCGCTATGCATGAGGGAGCTTTGAAGCTTCACGACTGGATCGATTTGAGCAATCCCGACAAAGGACGAGATACAATTTTCGGGATAAGTGGAAAAAGCATTATCCGGACGACAGTGGGCCGTGTGCTCTTTAATACTATTTGGCCAAAGGAACTCGGATTTTGTAATGAACCGGCCCTTAAGGGCGGTGTGGGCGATTTGATCCTTGAGACCTTTAAGGCGTTGGGAAAAGAGGAGACTGTTGCTTCTCTCGACCGCCTAAAAGAATTGGGCTTCGAGTATGCTACTAAAGCGGGAATATCAATCGGTATTTTCGATATGATTATTCCTCCGACAAAGGAAGAGAAAATCGTAAAAGCTCGTAAGGAAATCGATAAGGTTGAAGATCAATTCAAAAAGGGGATTATTACGCGCGGTGAACGCCACAACAAAATAATAGACGTCTGGACCAACGCTACGGATGATATTGCTAAAGAAGTTTACAATTGCTTAGAGGAAAACCAAGGAAAAGATACTATAAACCCCGTATTTTTAATGATGGATTCGGGCGCCCGTGGCAATCGTCAGCAAGTTCGCCAACTTTGTGGCATGCGCGGACTTATGGCCAAACCTTCAGGTGAGATCATAGAGCAACCCATTCTTTCCTCTTTTCGTGAAGGTTTGTCTGTACTGGAATATTTCATGTCAACTCATGGAGCTCGTAAGGGTTTGGCTGATACTGCTCTCAAGACTGCGGATGCAGGCTACCTGACTCGCAAATTGTGCGATGTGGCGATGGATACCATCATTGAATGTAATGATGATGGGCGTCGTGACGGTGTCTGGAAGAAAGCCATTGTGGATGGTGATAATGAAATTGTTCCTCTGCGTCAGCGTATCACGGGTCGATACTCCTCCGAAGATATCCCAAACCCATCCAATCCTACCGAATTAATCGTTTGCTCGGGTGATTTGATCACCGAGGAAATTGCCGAAAAAATCGATTCCAGTGGAATTTTAAGAGTTCGCATTCTGTCGCCGTTTTCCACCCGTTTGAAAAATGGCATTTCGGCCCTTGAATACGGGATCGATCCGTCCACCAATAAGTTAGTTGTGGAAGGGGCAGCTATTGGAATCATTGCGGCTCAATCAATTGGAGAGCCTGGAACACAGTTGACCATGCGCACCTTTCATATCGGAGGCATTGCAAGTGCGGGGCGTGAAGATCCTGTTATCAATGGTCGCAGCGCGGGTAAATTGCATTTCCGCGGATTACGACTAGTTACTCTCGAAAATGGACAGCAAGTAACCCTGAATAAAACTGGTTCGATTCAGGTCCGGGACGAAGACGATCGAGTGCTAGACGATTATCCCGTACCTGCAGGAGCACTGCTTCATTTCAAACAGGATGACGAGGTTCAAGCTGATGATCTTCTTGCTCAATGGGATCCTTACAACATTCCGATTCTTTCAGAAAAGCAGGGCGTAGTTGCTTACATGGATATGATACCCGGAGTTACCACAAAGGGGGAACGCGATGCCTCAGGTGGTACTGCGATGGTTGTTATAGAGCACAAGGAAGATCTTAATCCTCAAGTTGAGATTCACGATGAAAAAGGTAAGGTTATAGCCACCTATTCCATTCCAACAGGTGCACAGATTTCCGTTGACGAGGGTACTCGTATCGATGCCGGTTCGATTATTGCAAAAACTCCACGCCAAGCTGCCAAGACCCAGGACATCACCGGAGGATTGCCTCGAGTCGCTGAACTTTTTGAAGCTCGTCGACCCAAAGAAAACAATGCTGGA
>JACNJI010000395.1 GCA_014382645.1 Verrucomicrobiota bacterium
GGTGGCCTTGAAAAACTCGTTGCCCGCGGAATTGGCAAGGGAGAGGCCCATTTTATTTTGCCTGGCAGTCTTTTGCTGACGAAAACGATTCGAGCTCCACGCGTAGAAGAGAGCAAACAGCGACAAATAGTTGCCTTCGAGTTGCAGCAAAAGATGCCATATCCCCTGGCCGAATTAATTTGGGACTATCAGGTCGTTGAGGATGATGGAGTGGAGCAGGAGGTTTTGGCCATAGCCGTTCGCCCTGCGATCGCGGAATCCTTTTGCGAAAAAGTCGATGCATTGGGTCTCAATCCCGTCGAATTGAGCGCAGCCTCCATACTCGACTACAATGCACTAAGGCATTCTCTGCTGGAAATGAGGGGCGAGGAGACACTTGTAATTAATATCGGGGCCAAGTCCACAAATCTTCTTTTCATAAATCCAGAGGGCTTTCTCATTCGCAACATTGCCCTTGGCGGTAACTCACTAACCCAGCATGTCGCCGATAGCATAGGAGTGCCCTTCACCAAGGCGGAACAAGTAAAGAAATCTTTTTTTTCCGGCGAGGTGGCTTTCTCTTCCGATGATCCCGCAGTACAGGTTCTAGAGAAAAAAGCCGAACAATTCAAAGCTCGCTTGAGTCAAGAAGTAACTCGTTCCGTTGTTACTTACAAACGCTTAAAGAAAGGCAAATCACCGACCAGAGTTTTTCTCTGCGGAAAGGGTTCCTTGCTCCCGGGCCTTCCTGAATATTTAAGCCAAAAACAGGCTTTGGCGGTAGATTATTTCGATCCTTTGCGCGCCGTTAAAATAGGATCCCAAATAGACCCTGAAATATTACCACAACTGCCATTTATGTTGAGTGAAGTGGTGGGAGAGGCTTGTCGAGTTTTTGCGGTAGGTGAGACAACATCTTATCGTGGCATAAATTTGCTACCCAAAGACAAGCTGGCTCATATGACCATCCGCAAAAAGCGCTGGTGGTTGGCCGCCGCCGCCGTGATTCTATCGCTTGTTCCCCTTCCGTCTGTCATTGGGACGATGACGGAGTTGTCTCAAGCCGAACAAATGCTTGCCGAAAAAAAAGGTCAGTTGCGCCAAAAACAACTGGAAGTTTCAGAACAGGTAGAAAAGCAACAGGGGTTGCTTGCCCTTGACCATTTTGCGAGAGCGATAGACAAAGAAATTTCGCCGTTACAAACCGTAAGTTCAGGGGCTGACAATTGGCGTCTATTGCTGTCTGACCTGCAGACGCTAATTATAAATGAAGCTCGCGAGGTCTGGCTTGATGAACTTTATGTCCAACGGGAAGCAAGCGGCAGCAAAAAGCCCGTTCGAGGGCGTGCGAGTAAAGATCAAAACTTAAAACCGAATCGGGTGCTTGTCCTGAACGGTCGCTTTCTTGTCCGCGATCTGGAAAACGAATCGAGTCGTGAAAACTTGATTCAGATTAACAGTGCTCGCCAAAAGGCGCTTACGGAAAGCCTCGAACGGTGCGAATTCGCCAAAAAGATTTTAAACAAGCAATTCGAAACCGAAGGGAGAGGAGACCTCTTCAATCGTTTCTATACTTACTTTCACTTCGAAATCGAATTGAAAGGGGAACGCTCCTTATAGTTTTAAACTTTCCGCATCTCGCATCTTGATGAAAAGCCTCCTAAGGGGAAACCTTTACCTTATAACCTTTGCCATTTTGGCAGGAGGAGTTTTTGCGTCTTTGTCGATGTTGTCATGCAACCAGACGGAGGGTTTGGATGAGGTTATTGGGGAAATAGAGTCACTCGACCGAGATTTGGCTAAGGAAATTGATGACGGAGCGGGATTTGGATGGATCGAAGCCAACTTGGACTTGGCTCGAGAAGACAATAAAAACCTTTTGGACAAGCGAGCTCGTGAACTCAAGAAGTGGAGGGAGATTTTGGGGAGAGATGATGTGTTTGCAGGTGTCGAAAAGAAGGCATCCGACGATGTGAATGCTGAAATTTCTCGTTTTTTGGATCTCTACCGTAAAGAAGCTGGCGAATATAGCGTAAAGATTAAGGGAGCCCTAAAAACGAGCACAGACGAACCCAAAGGACTGTTCCCGAGCGAAGACATTTTCTTAGGAGAGAATCGAGAGGGCTTTGGGTTCGCCGGATACGATGGTTCTTGGCCAAGCATTTCCGATAAAGAAGCTCGTGAGCTTCTGAAGCAAAAACTGATTGCGGAAAAGCTTTTGCTAACTCTTTTCAAGGCCAAAGAGAATGGGGAGCCCATGGAGTTACTGGGCATTCGCCGTGAGCCCGTCGGAGATGTCGATCGAGAGCGAATAGCCGACGAGGCCTTGAGTGTGGATTCGCTAGCCAATGTTCTCGCCAAGCGAGAAGGGAGCATCGAGACTTATGCATTTGAGGTGAATTTTCTGGCGCGAACGAGCACCCTCCGCACTTTCTTAAATAGTCTCCAATATCCTTTTCTTGTTCGGGATATCTCAGTAAGACGATTGGAAAATAGTTCTTCCGGTTTTACGGCAACCAACAATACGGGCTTTAACAGCCCTTTTGGGCCCAGCTCCGATAATATTGCATTAAATTCCAAAACTCTTCCGATCATCAAGGACGTGGGCTCCCGGTTTTCTATTTTAGTAGAGTATGTTTTGGCAGTTCACGCAGACTTGGATTTGCTGAAGCCTCTTTGCTCTAGTAATCTGCTTGCAGAATGCACTTTAGCCATAGATGACATTGAGGAGGTCTCGGAAGCCGACGAGAAGCTAAAGGCCTTTCTTCGACGTCATTATCCATGGAGCCCCCCACCTTCCGGCTCCATTTCCGACTTGTTAACGGTATTGGGTTCGGAGAAAGAGGCAAAATATTTCCTTAAACAGATTTCCGGCAACAAATAATCCTCGTGAAAAAGTTCCTTGAAGCAAACTATGAAAAGATAGCGGTAGGCATGTCTTTGCTGGTTCTAGGTATATTTGCCTTACTTTCGTTGTTGGGAGATGACCGCCGCGAGTCCGAATCATTTCGTGGGGAGAACGGGGCAACTCTTGTAAAAAAAGAACGCCACCAGAAAGAGTCTGAGGAAACTCCTGGCGTTATTATTCTAGAAACGAAAACTCCACATGGTTTGATGCCCGAAGAACTCGTAATTATAGACGGAGCCGAACCGGAATTTTTTAACGGGAACTTTACTGTAGAAACCATCCTTTTTCCAAAAAAAGATACCAAGGTCACGCTTCTTCTTTCTGACGGAAACATCATTTCGGGAATACTTAAGCAGTCCGGTGCAAAACCACTGGAATTAACGAAGGAATGGCGTACGGAATCCGGTTTTCTTAAATTAAGAACGGAGGATGGAAAGGATCAAGATTTTCGGATCGCGGCGCTTGAGCAGGTTTGGGGCTCCACAGTGCTTAAGATTGCGACGCACAATGACGAAGGAGAGGAGTCCGAGGGCGATTTTGCTATACAGACTTATCAACAACGAGGAGCAGTTGCCGAAAAAAGCGAGTCGACCAGTAGTGCCAAATGGGTCGAGTCGTCTTCGCCAAAGGATGGAGAGCCAAGCTACGATCTCTTTACTCCCCCTGTTCTTTACGTAGTGAACGGTCGCCTCGAAACCAGTTTGCCCGAAGATGCAAAACCAGAAAAACCTCCGGAGGCATTCGGGCTTCGCCTTACAGCATTTGAGAAAGTTCCCTACAGGTTTCGAATTCGCAGTTGGATTGGGAAAAGTCCTTATCTTGAAGACCTCCGGCACGAATTTCCGCCCAGTTCAGGTCGTTTTGTCCGCAACAAGTTGGAATTGCGAGTACCCTACAAGGAAAATCCAAATTACAAGCCTGGATACGGGGAATCTTTGATTCCGACGAATGTCGAAGATACGAACAAAATGGTCATGGTGGATGCTTTTGTCGTGCAACAAGTGCGAGATCCCAAAACGGGTGGAGTTCGGTCCGTTGGAAGAGTATTGATTAAGGATTTTCGACTCTTGGGGAAGCCATTTGAAATAAATAGCTTCATGGACGAAACCCACGCGGGACAGTATCGCATTTCCGTCGAATCCACCTCGAAGGAAAGCGGTGCCGAAAAATTCACCTTTGATCAAAATTCGACGAATACTTCGTTTCGTCTCGCGATGCGTGAGTACAAGATTTTGAAAATAGATCTTGTTAAATCTCGAGTTAATCTAGAAAAAAAAGCTCTCGACCCTCCCGAACTTCAGAGCGAATGGCTTAGCCTGCTTGTCGACAAATGATTGTTTCGGAAAATGATCAGTGGATACGAAACAACCATTTTTACAGAGAAAAGGTTTCTATTTTGGAAGTTGACCCCGCAGATCTAAAACTGTTCCTTAATTGACAGGAATTATCAAGCTTTTTGAGCGTATCTCTTCTTTTTAACTCCATACACCTATGCCCGTAGATGAAAAGTTTGATCGCTGATTTGGCCCGAAGGAAAAGAGCCGTTGTGCGAACGGTCTTTTTGCTGGTAGGCATTTGTGCCGTTTCCTCGGGCTACGCCCAATCGCCACCTCCCCTTCCTCCATTACCTCTGGTGGGCGAACCGGTTCCCGGTCCGGATGGATTTCCCCCGTTGCCCGGATTGGGTGGCGGAGAGCCCGCTCCTGTCGAAAGCCCTCCCTTATTGCCGCCTTTGCCGGGAGTGCTCGAGCCCGTGGATATATCTCCAGAGGCAGTAGACCCCCTGCCCTTGATTGACGCTGGAGGGCCTGGGGTCTTCCCCCTTGGACTTATTCCATCAGAGCCTTCGACTTTGCCCGAAACGGAACTCCCTCCACCCTTGGCGGATGGATCGAACTTATCTGAGCCAGGTAAACCCGATCCAGTCGAAGTATCTGGCTTTAGCCTTCCGCCGGTGACTGATAACGCTGGCCTTTTGCGACTCCTCGACGAAGTGAGAATTCGCTTAAGAAGGGAGGACTACCAAGGAGCTCAGGCCTTAACCGAACAAACTCTTCGCACATATGCCGAGACGGCCGAAAACGCCTTCTACCTAAGGCAGTTTCGCAGGGAGCAAACAAATCTCTACTATCGTATGGCTCATAAAGCCCTTAAGGAAAAAAGATATTCTCTAGCGAGTCAATACCTCGGGCACTATCAAGAAAATGTGGCTCGTGACGCCGAGGATCGTAAACGAGCCAGAGAGGTGCGTGTCGGCACCCAAGGCAAAAGCGATGTTTCACTCGTAGGAAAACTGGTCGAAGAACTCGATGAAGCAAAAAAAGAACTTGCGGAAATTCGTGCGAAATCAGGCCTTCCCGAAAGTGATGCCAAAGTAGATTACGAGCGCATTATGGCTCAGGAGCAACAAGAACTTGTGAAGGCGAAAAGCAGAGCGGAGCGATTGCTGAAAAAAGCTCGAATAGATTCTGCAGACGGTCAGTATGAATTAGCTAAAGATCAAGTGGATGAAGCCTTGTCTTTCCTGCCGAAAAACGTGGCGACCATAGCGTTGATTAGTGATCTCTACAAAGCCAAGCAGCAAATTCTTTGGTATCGGATTGGGGAAGCCATGCAAAAGGGACGCGTGGGTAATGTTCAGATTCTCGTGCTTGAGTATCAAGATGTGGAAAAGGAGCGACGAAGTGAAGAGGTTGCCACCCTCGGCATCGAAGAAGGACCTGACTTCGAGGGGGAAATGAAAAAGGCGAGGGAGAAGGCAGAGCAACAAGCGAAACTTGCCGAAAGGAGGCTTGCCACCACCATCCTGGCGCTGCGCGGCAAGGTCAACTTTCGCAACCTGAGCCGCTACAGCGCCCTGTCGGCGCGGACCTATGCGCGTCAATTTGATCAGCCGTTTGACTTTATCGACTTGAATCGCGCCTTGATCGATCAGGTCCTTCCGGCCGATCGGCCCCGGCTTTTGGCCTTCGATCCGTGTTTTATTCCTAAAGCCGGTAAGCACACGCCCGACTTGGCCTCCTTCTGGCATGGATCGCATGGCCGGGCCGAAAAAGGCTTGGAAGTGTCCGCCTTTAGCATCGTCGATCTGGAGCACCACACCGGCTATGCCTTGTCGGTGCAGCAAAGCCCGGCGCCGGTCGAGGGGCGAGCCGAGGACGAAACATTGATCGATGCCTATCTGGAGCATCTGCACACGATCGTGCCCTATTTG
>JACNJI010000146.1 GCA_014382645.1 Verrucomicrobiota bacterium
GTGGGCGAGGGGCATTGCGCGGGGCGCGGTCTCGGGGGCGTAGGGCGCGGGAATCTTGAAGGTTTCCGGGTAGGTGCGGTTGAAGCGTTCGGCGAGATCGCGACAGAGCTCGAGGTGTTGTCTCTGGTCCTCGCCGACGGGTACGCGGTCGACGTTGTAGAGGAGGATGTCGGCTGCCATGAGCACGGGGTAGCAGAGGAGGCCGGTGTTGATGCTGGCCTGTGCCCGGGAGCCGGTGTGGGTGAACTTTACCTCGCCCGAGGGGTCTGCCTCCTTGTCCTCTTCGACCTTGAAACCGAGCTTGGCGACCTTTTCCTTGAACTGCGTCATGCGTTGGAGCTCGCCGATGGGCGTGAGACAGGTGAGAACCCAGGCGAGCTCGGTGTGCCCCGTGACGTGAGACTGGGCGAATTGGTGACATTTTTCGGGATCGAGACCGCAGGCGACGTATTGAGCGGCGCACTCGAGCACATTGCGCCGAAGGTCGGCAGGCTTGTGGGGGACGGTGATGGCGTGCATGTCGACAATGCCGAAATAGCACTCGAAGTCGTCCAGCATGGTGGACCAATTTCTTACCGCGCCCAAGTAATTACCTAGGGTCAAGCGTCCCGTGGGTTGGGCGCAGGTGAGAATGACTGGTTTGTGTTCCGGTGAGTTGTTTCCCATAAGAAATTGTGGTGTTCTGTGTTCCGCTTATACTTACTTATGCTGCAAATCGCGATGAAAATTAACTTGTGAAAAACCCGTTTTTGCCTTTGGATCAAGGTTTTTCAGTTTTCGAAGATGAGCCAAGCTAGTCATACATCTCCCGAGACCGAGGTTCTCCAGGAGTTGCTCAAGCGTTGCCCGAAGGGAACTTACGAGGCAGCACTCGCTTTGCGTGCCCACAAAGACGTGGCCCAAGTTCCGATCATCGTAATGGGGATAATCGATCGCCATTTGGAACCGGATCAAAAAGAAATTTTGACCAATGGCTCCGATGATATCCGTCTTTACGAAGACTTGGGCGTAGATTCCCTCACTATGCTCGAAATCGTTATGATGATCGAACAGACGCTCCAAGTAAGCATCGATAACGAGGAACTTCGCGATCTTCGCACCATTGGCGACGTGAAAGCTTATCTGGATGCCAAGGTTAAAGGGGAAAAACCTCCCAAGCGCGCCAAGACCTATCGTATAGAGGAGATCGCCTCTATCATGCCTCAACGGGAGCCTTTTCTCTTTCTCGAATCGGTGACGATCGATGGAGAGTCGGCATCCGCTACCTACCGGATTTCAGGAAACGAGTATTTTCTCGAAGGGCATTTTAAAGACAACCCCGTATTTCCCGCCTCGATCATGATAGAGGCGCTTGGCCAACTGGGTGTATTTTACCTTCTCAAGGGCAAACATTCCTCCTTGTCCAGTCCCGCTCGTCCGGATTCCATTTTCTTTACCTCATGCGACGGCGTGAAATGTCGGCGCATTTGCAAGCCCGGTGATACCCTCGAAATGGTGGTTCGCCCGAAGCGCATGCGTCATCCCTTGGCCGTGTTTGAAGGCGAAATTAAGGTAGGTGATGAGAAAACCGCATCGGCTGAAGAAATCAAATTGACCTTTGATTATTATCCGACCGTTCAGGGAGATTCCGAGAAAGCGTTATCCACGCTAATTACACCTACCTCTACAAACGGTAATGGTAACGGAACCAACGGGAACGGAAGTCATGGTGGGCTTACGCCTCTTCCGATTGCTTCTCACAACCCCACAGTCCCTTCTCGAGGCACGGATAAAAGCCTCGTTGACTAGGCTCGTTGACGTGGGCGGCCCCACTAGCCGCAAGACGGGCGTAAGTGCAGTTGGCGAGTTTTCCGTGGATTCCCCCAAGGTGGCTTTTCTGTACGCCACTTTCCCCCGACCTACTGAAACTTTTGTTAGACGGGAATTAACCGCTCTTTGGGGAATTGGGGCCGAGATCACACCTATTTCCATATGGAGAGGTGATGATGCGTTCGAGGGGCGTAAGATCGATCGCTTTCGTTTTCGTGAATTGTGGAACCTTGTTTTTTGGCTGCCTTACTGGGTTCTTTCACGTCCGCAAGCGTTTCGAGAGGTGCTGGGCGACCTTTGGAACCTTCCTTGCCCCTCTGTGCAGAATTGGAACGAAACTTTTCTCGGTCTTGGCTTTGCTCTGGTGAGGGCTCATGAAATGAAGCGCCAAGGCTATGTGCTTTGCCATGCAGTTTGGGCCACTATGCCCGCTACCGCAGCCCTCGCCTTGAAGAAGCTCGTAGGTATCGAATACTCAATGGGTGCCCATGCCTACGATGTCTTTCGCGGGCAGGGGGACTGGTTGCTCGAGCGAAAACTACGAGAAGCCGCTTTTGTTCGAACTTCTTCGGCTTCCACTGAGGAGCGTCTTTCCGAACTTGGTTTGCCTTCGGAAAAGCTAAAGCTTGTTCGTCGCGGGCTTTCCAAATGGCCTTCGGTTACCGAGCGAGGACCGTTTGCCGCACCCATCCAAATGCTGTCTGTGGGGCGTTTGGTTCCGAAGAAGGGTTACTTTGAGCAATTGTTGATATTGAAAGCTCTGCTTGCAGCGGGGGTGAAGTTTGAGGCCCGAATCGTCGGGGGAGGGCCATTACGAGATAAATTGGAGCGTGAACGTGATCGTCTTGGACTTGCCGGCTGGGTCACCTTTCTTGGGGCTCTTCCCGAAGACGAGGCTCATGCCCTTTTCTCCGAAAGCGACGTTTTTCTCTTTACGGGGAAGGTTGCTTCCGATGGCGATCGTGATGGTCTGCCAAACGTCATTCCCGAGGCGATGTCAGCCGGGGTAGTCGTAATCGCCTCACCCCATGGGGGAGCTGCCGAAGCGTTGGAGGAGGGAGTCACGGGCTTTGTTCGCGATCCTTATCAAACCGATCAATGGGTGGAGCTAATCCAAGGCTTACTTGAATCACCGAATAAGGTGATCAGCCTGCGTAAAAACGCTTCCGCTTCCGCCCGTATTCAATTCGACGTTAAGCGAACTGCTCGTGAACTTTTTGCCAATCTACTTGGAGCATGCAAAGGATGAGCGATGCGCCCGAAGTAAGCATCCTTATATCCGTTTTCGAGCAACTGGATTATACGCGAAGATGCCTAGAGGCTTTGGAGAGAACCCTATCGACCAAGTTGTCCTACGAGGTTGTCGTTGTGGATGATGCCAGTAGGGATGGCGTTGCGGACTATCTTGAAGGTCTCAATGAACCCCATCGAGTATTGTTCAACGATGAGCGCAAAGGTTTTGCCATAAACAACAACCTCGCCGCTCGAGAAGCTCGAGGTGAATTCCTTTGCTTTCTCAATAACGACGTCTTTGTCGAGGGTGATTGGCTCCTGCCTATGTTGACCGTACTGAAGGAGAAAAAGAGTGTCGTCGGAATGGTTGGCAACGTGCAGAGATTAGTTCGCAACGGACGATACGACCACATGGGAGTCGTTTTTGCCCCTCAAGGCAACCCAAGGCATTACGGGCAAGGTTTCTTGCATCGTCCCTTTAAGGGCGAGGTTCGAGAATGGAGTGCGGTAACTGCGGCCTGTTGCGTATGTCGCCGCGATACCTTCCTTGAGCTTGGAGGTTTTGATGAAATCTATCTCAACGGTTGCGAAGACGTAGATCTCTGTCTTCGGATGCACAAGCAGAGCTTGCGGCACTTTGTCGTTCACGACAGCGTGGTCCTACACGTAAAGGGAGGTACGGAAGGGCGTAAGGCGCACAATGATCACAATGCCCAAATTCTCTTAAAAAAGTGGGGAGATGAAGTCCGTTCCGATCAAGCCGTTCGAGATCAGGTTTTGCATGCTTGCACTTACCTCTGGCGAGGATTTACGCGGCCATGGTCATGCCATGCGGGAAAATTGTTGGAGGCTCTCTTGCTTGCCCTTCGACTCAAGAGGTTGAAACAGTGAGATTCTTAGATTTTAGACTTTGCGTAGGCGAGGGCATCGGCGATTTGGTCTAGATCTTCATCGGTATGGGCGGCCGAAATGGCGGTGCGTACAAGATCCTTGTTCGGGGGGACTCCCGGGGCGATGGAAATGACCGTGAATACGCCTTTCTCCAGTAGGGCTTTCCAGAAAAAATATACTTTTTCCTTATCTCCCAGAACAATGGGGATGGCAGGAGTTTCGCTTTCCCAAGTATCGAGTTCCAGCTCCTTAAGGATGGAGCGGTAGCGGTTTAGGTTTTTTTCCAGTCGTTCTTGATGTTCGGGTTCTTCTTGGATGATCTTTAGTGCGGCCCGGGCACAAGCTGTGGCGCAGGGGGAGAGGGATGCGGAAAATATGGTTTGCTTGGAGTGACTACGAAGGTAGTCGATGTTTTCGCGAGTGGAGGCTACGAAGCCGCCAGTACTGGCGAGAGCTTTTGAAAAACTACCGCAGAGGACGTCGATTTTATCCGAGATTCCAAAGTGAGAGGCTGTTCCCCTGCCTTTATTTCCCAATATGCCGAAACTATGGGCTTCGTCCAAAACGACGAATGCGTTGTAATTTTTCGCGAGTTCCACGAAACTGGGCAACTTGGCAACGTGCCCTTCCATGGAGTAGACTCCTTCGAGAACTAATATCTTGGCGACTGCCTCCGGTTCATCGGCGATAATTTGAGCGAAATGCTCGGGGTTGTTATGAGAAAACCGTTCGCATCTAGCCCCCGAAAGGTGAATCCCGGACCAAAGCGACGAATGTAGGTTTTTGTCGGCGAAGATGAGATCGTTCCGTTCAGCGAAGCCTTCCACCGCCGAAGAGCATGCCAGATATCCTGCAGTGTATATGTGACAGGCTTCTTTTCCCAGAAATTCCGCGAGTTCTTCTTCCAGTTCGACGTGAAAGGAGCGACCGCCGTTCGCTAACCGTGCTCCGGTGGTGCTAGAACCCCATTCTTCCAAGGCCTTACGTCCCGCTTCCAGGACTTTTGGATGTCGGTTGAGTCCGAGGTAGTCGTTACTGGAAAGCATGACGTACTCTCGACCTTCGCGTTGGACGCGAGTGCCCGTCTGCCCGTCAAAAGAATGATAGTATATGTCGTATTTCAGCCGGAGACGGGTGGACTCGTCGGACCGAATTCGAGCGAGAATCGGGTTCATCTCTTTGGACGGGAAAGGCAAAGCCATATGACGGCAGAATATGCCTTTGAGTTAAATCGGAAAGGCTAAAAAGTCTCCTTTCCGGGCTTCCTCGGTTAAACTTCGCTTGCGGTTCTTTGGATCAAGCCGCTTTCGGTGTTCGTATCGTTATTCGGTTCTCTTGATGATATGGAATCCGAATGGCGTTTCCACCACTTCGGAGACTCCATCCACATCAAGGGCGAATGCTGCTTCGGAGAAGGCTTTGGCCATGGTCTCGAAGGTGAACTTGCCTAGGTCGCCGCCCTTGGTCTTGCTAGGGCCATCGGAGTTTTCACGCGCAACGGTGGCGAAGTCTTTGGCTTCGTCTACGATTTGCTTGCGAAGAGAATCCGCGCGAGTCTTGGCTTCTTCCTTTGAACGGGTAATGGATGGGTCGGCCCTAGATGCTCCCTTATAGGCCACAAGAACATGGGAGGCGGCGACTTCCTTTGGCGTGGCGGTATCTCCTTCTTCCCCCTCTTCTTTCTTTTTGGATTTCACGAAATCGGTGCGCTCGAGGCGGATCTTTTCGTACACGTCGTTGGAAATGACGTAATACCACCCTGCAAGCTTCTCGTTCAATTCTTTGACTCTTGCTTGAGCTTTGGTCACCTTGTCGGTGTATTCCTTTTGCTTGCGGGCGTTTTCGGCGTTTACGCGGGCTATGTCAGCTTCTCGCTGGGCTCGCATCTTGGCGTATTCGGCATCGGGATCGGTTGCAATTGAACTCGCTGCTGAGGTGCCGTTAGTTTCCGAACTCGGGGGAGACGGTTGCTGGGCGGGAGGCGGTGGCGGAGGTGCGGTTGGAGGAGTGGATGGTGGTTTGATGTTCGGCGGAGGACCCGGAGCCGGTGGGGGCGTAGAGGTGGAGGATGCACCCTTTTCCGTCGCTGTCTTGCTGGTGCTAGGTGTGTTAGCACAACGGGTGCAACGCT
>JACNJI010000423.1 GCA_014382645.1 Verrucomicrobiota bacterium
TGAGGTAAGCGATCAACGCCGCTTCGCGTGCAGGGGGTAGGCGGTATTGTGCGGCATGGGGTCCCGCGGGAAACGCGACGTTTTTGTCGCTAAGCGCTGTTCCGTCGGGAATGGATAACGTGACGGTTCCTGAGACCGAGGGGTTGAGGGGCGTGATGCCAAAGTTGTACACTCCTGCAGATTGTTTGGAAAAACTAGAAATGTTTCCACCGGGGACGTTAAGGTCGAGTTGGTCGAAACCAGTTACTTCGATGGGGAATCCATCCTGAAGAAAGCGTACCGTTACGGGAATGGGAGTGGTCAGGGATGGCTTGGATTCAAAAGTTACGAGTTGATTGTCGAAATCGCCAAACCCTTCACCGTGAATTCCAGAAATTTCAGTCTCGTTAAGAACGGAGTCATAGATCCTGAGGTCATCGAGGTCGCCCTGAAAGAAATTATCCGAGTTGGTATCGTTTCCACCGACCCAAAATTGATGGTCTAGGGCGAGTGCGTGAGTTCCGGCGAATGGACTTTCGGCATCAAGGATTCCGTCCACGTAGAACAGGATGCGTTTGTTCAACAAATCATAGGTTAATGCCACATGGTTCCATTGAGAGAGATTAAGTACTGATCCACTCCAGAACTCATCATTAGCAGTGATGGGCAGTCCACGCTGGTCAAGATCGGAGCAACGAAGTACGAGTCGACGATTAATGCTACGCAAGTCAACGTCGCCTCCCAACTGATTGTTGTTGATGATGGAAAGCTCGCTTTCTGCCCGAGGTAGCACCCAAAAAGAAATTGTGGCGGTTTTCAGTTCATTCGGTAGACCATCCACGCTCATAGATTTGTCCGAGGTTCCAAATGCTAACGCGCCGCCGAACTTTCCGACAACCCAATCGGCTGCAATCATTGTTCCGTTGCTGCTGCCGCCGGCTGAATCGTATGCAGTGTTGCCTACGGCGTCGTCGAACTTCCACCATGCCACCAAGTGAGCTTCGCCGACCCTGTGCGCGCGATATTCAATCTGCTGATTCGCTGATTCGTTCTTTCGTCCGTACGCATTAGTGACCGAGTTTGCAGCCATCTCGATTGTGATATTTGAATCGAAAGAAGATGGGGCTATCTTGAAGGTGTAGGTGGTCTCATTGAAATCGGTGATTGTGCCACCCGTAACCAGCAAATCTTGGGAAGAATTGAAATCACCGACAGTTTGATTGAAGCGCAAGGTGACAGGGATGAGGTCGGCGGTGGTTGGGCTTTCCACAATGAAACTTGGAGCGGGAGCGAGATCGCCGCTACCTCCGCCCCAGATAGCTCTGATTTCTTCAGTACTTAGGGGGCGACCGAAGATGCGGACGTCGTCGATCCGACCATCGAAAATACGATTCGAATTGTAGTCGCTGCCAATGCGAATCATGTTCGCCGTGTCGGTGAAGTTGAAAGTGGTCGCAACGGAAGGTTCCCCATTGTGGTAGGCGGTTGCCACTTGCAAAATAGGATCGAAACTAGCCGCGACATGTGCCCACTCTTTGACGAAGATCCTGTGGGCGATCTCTTCTCGACTTTGCCCTGTCCATAAACTCATTCGGCGATAACGGATGAAGAAACCCCAGTCCCATCCATTGGCGGTGTCCTCAGTTGCAAAAAGGGTTTTCTCTCCATCCAGTCCACTATCCACGTCGTCGGGATTGATCCATGCGGAAAAGGTGAGGCCGGTGCTAGTGGCGGAACTTTGATCAATGAAGAAGGGGACCGAGACCTGATCTCCGTTGAGGTCGATGGCTTTACCGAACTTTCCAGCAACGCGAGCGACGTCGGACGAAAGGCGCGCGTGCCTTTTTCGACCGGATGAATCCCCGACGAAAGTACCATTGTTCTCGTCGAAAGTGTACCACGCCAGAAGATCGTCTTCCACGGCGGTGACGATTCTATAGTGAAACTCGGCGGCTCCCGGTTGGTTGCCGGTTCCGTTTAAGTCGACGGCATCTGCAGGTATAGCCAAGCGAACCATTGTGGGGTCGCCGGTAGCATTCAAATCAAGGCTGTAGGCATTGTTTGCTCCGGTGTCGGTGAAGTTCAGTACGTCGGCGTTGGTTGCGTTAAGGTCTTCGGTTGCAAATCCGGTGACCGAATGGGAGGTTGATCCCTTGACGAAGCTTGTGGTGATGGAAGCCGGGTTGGATCCGAAGGGAGTCATTCCGGCAAAATTTGGAAGCAGACCCGCATCTCCTGCTCCATTATTGAAGATTGCGGAGATTTCGGAAGATTCTAGGGCACGGTTGTATAGACGGAAATCATCGATTTCGGCATTGGCTCCCAAAGAACCGGCATAGCCTAGATAGAGGTGGTGATCGGCCCCATCTCCCCACTCGAGAAAGCCCGAGGCGGGAGTTGACGCCATCTTCGCTCCGTTAAGAAAAAGAGAAACCTCGGCACCGTCGTAGGTCATGGCGTGATGGGCCCATTCCCCTAAAATGGAGCGGCTTCTTGTGGTTCGCCAGGCACCACCCGTATAAACGCTTGCCCGAACTGTATTGTCCATTTCGTATTGAAGGCTGAACTGGCCATTTCGCGCCAACACCCCGGCGTTGTCGTTGTGAATCTTAGCCCACATCGAAAGGGTGAGTTCATTGAGCAAGGATACTTGATCACTATTGGCCTTGGCATAACCGCTTTCCGGCAAGAAGAGAGAGTTACCGAATTTCCCTGGGGACGGTGACGGTGTGGGCAACCTGTTGAGATCCAAGTCGCCAGTTCCGTGGATTTCGGTAACATGGGAGTCAGCCAGCACGAAGTCATATACCCGGAAGTCGTCCAGATATTCCGCAAACCGTTGGTCGCCAGCCTGATAGTTCCCGATAGCGTATATGTTGTCGCCGGTGGCTCGGTCGGAATCACCCTTGTAAACGCCGTTTAGGTAAAGCTTTGTCTTGTTCGTGATCGCGTCGGAAACAACCACGATGTGATGCCAGGAGCTTGCGGAATCGGCAGCCGGCAGGTCGAATTCGCCGGAGTCGCGCCAATCGCCGTTCGCATTGGCGTAGACCCCTGCGTTGACTGCTCCATTCTGGACCATAAAGTGGTGGTGGCTGTTGGAACCTCTGGTAAAAGTTCGCCATTTCCCGGATGACTCGGGGTACAGCTTTTTGAACCAAGCGGAGAGGCTGAAAGTGGCCTTGGTGACGTCTCCCCCCAAGTCAAGTGGAGTGGTTACTCGGGCATGTGCTCCTGTGCTTCCGGTCGGAAGATGAAGAGCTGCTCCCCCGAACTTCCAATCAGTTGTTGAGAAAAGGGCACCACTCGTCAAGGTGGCGTCGTGAGTGTTCCCGGTAATTCCGGAGTTGGCGGCGGTTGACCCGCTTGTTTCGTCAAAGGTCCAATGTCCGATGAGTTGACCCAAGCTCGATTCAATCGTGGCGTTGATACCGGGACCGCCCGATATGTCGGGTGTCGAGTTGTCATCAAGATTCTCAAAGGGATACCAAATGACGAGGTTTTCTTCTGCCGTAAGGCTAGGCCGGAAAGCGAATGAACTAGTGGATGCAGATGTTTTTTCATTCAAAGTGTCATCACCGGCTCCCTTGGGTAAGGAAATTGTGATTATGGAGATTTGGCCATCGGGGATAATGTCGAAGGTGTAGGATGCACCGGATCCATTGGCATTCACTATCGTTCCTCCGGTTACGTTGAGGTCGTTGGTTGAGTTGAGGTCGAAGTTCGTTACCGATTCGAGAGTGCCAAATCGCTTGAAGTCGAGAGTGACGGAAACGGGCGATCGGTCAGTTGGGGAGGCTATCGTGACCAAGGGAACGACGCCTATGTCGCCAAAACCGTTTCCGTGCAGTATGGCGACCTCAGCATCGGTAAAAGCGACGTCGTATAAGCGAACGTCGTCGATCAGACCATTGAAGTCGAAGTCGCCGGAGTTGTCCCATGAACCGATTCGAACGGAACTGCCTTCCATTCTGGTATTGGAGGTAGGTCCAACTGGCAGAAAGCCGGCTTGCTCGCCATCGACGTAAAGGAAGCGCTCGTTGCCGTTCATCACGCAGGCGACGTGTTGCCAAACGCTAACTCGAGCTGCGTTGTCCGGCCCATCCAATCGATTTGCGGCTGTGCCGGGGTTTCCGGCATTAAAGGTGAAGGTGCGATTGGCCAAGCCCGTACCGTTGACGTTGTACCAAAGAAGAACGGAATCGTTGCCATTGCCGGAGCGGCAGAAGATTCCGGCGTCGTCTGCATTGCTTGTGAGTCCGGCCCTGTTGAGGTTTACCCACGAGGAGATGGTGAAGTCTCCATCGGAGTAAATACCCCTGAACTTGGGTATCTCCGCATAGTCTCCCGATCCGTCGAGGTTCAAGGCTTTCCCGAATTTCCCGGTGGTCAGGTGCGCGTCGCCTCGCAGGAACGAAGTGTTATGTGCTATCCCTACGTCACGAACAGATGAGCCATTTGCTTCGTCGAAGGTCCAACGTGAAATGATATCCGTTTCCCGATAGACGGCAGTGTGAAAGAGAACTCGGTGCGTGGTGCCTTCGGTGCTGAAGTTGGATTCGTCGTTGGCAGCGGCAGAAGGTATGGTCACGAGCATTTCCTCCGCCCCCGAATCGGTGGTGACGTTGAAATCATAGGCAAATCCCGAACCATTGAAGTCCGAGGCCGTTCCGTTGATAACTTGAATATCTGAAATGCTGAAACCGGTGACGTTGCTGTCTTGTCCCTTATCCCCGAAACCGACTGAAAAGGAAATGGGGTTTGTGTGGGCTGGAGAGGATGCCGTGATAATGGGTGTCGACCCCAAGTCGCCGAACCCGTTTCCGTAGATGCCGGACACTTCAGCGTCCGAGAGCGATATCGAATAAATCCGGACGTCGTCTAGAAACTCCGCGAACGCTTCCCCCGAGTCGTGGTTGCCAATCAGAAATACGTCTGACGTTTCCTGTCTGTCCGAACTGCCCACTGGCTTGCCGTCGATAAAGAAGTATGTGCGATTGCCCTTGGCGACAGCTGCGACATGGTGCCAACCAAGGTAGTCGAGTGGATTTAGGGTCTTTCCGGAGGAGCGATATCGGTTGTTCTCGTTGCCATCGTTTCCGTCGAAGGAGCACAGTGTACGGTCGCTTCCACGAAAGAGTATCATGCGATCCCAATCGAGATTGCTTGGCTTTTCATTGCTGCGGAATAAACTGTTTTTGCCGGTGGTGGAGTACAATCCATTGAACCAAGCGGACAGCGTGTAGGAGTTGGAATCGATATTTACTCCCGAGGCGGAGTTGGTTTGCATACGGGCTGCTATTGTGTCCGGGGCAAATCGAAGGCCTTGCCCAAAGCGACCTTCTGCGGTTAGTTCTGCGTCAATCAAGGTGGCATTATTCTCATTTCCTGAGCGATCCTGGGCAATGTTCCCAACATCACCATCAAAAGGCCACCAAGCGGTGAGATTTTCTCCGCTGGTGACGGAACGCCACATTTGCCGGGTTGTGACTGAGGCGAAGGGACTTCCCTCGCCGTAACGGTCGGTTATTGCGGAATCACGAAGAGTGATTGTCGCATCAGTAGGGACATTGAATTGAACGTCTAATTCGTAATTCCCGGGACTCAATTTAGTTAGCAGACCTGCAGCGCCGGTAAAGGGAGCTAGTGTCAAGTCATCCAAGGCCAAACCCGTAACCTCAATCGGATTGCCGAACCGCTCGAACTTGATTCCTAGTTTGAATGGGTTGTCTCTAACTACTCGACCCACTTCCAGTGTGCTTTTTATTCCCAGATCCCCATCCCCGTTGGCATAAATTGTGTCTATCTCAGCCTGAGAGAAGGCGATGTCGTAAATGCGAAAGTCATCCATTAATCCTAGAAAGATACGCTCGGATCGTGTTTCGTCGGTCCATCGACCGAATTGGAAGGGATAGCCGTCGCCAGTATAGATTTCAGCACGGGTCCAGTTGGCCAAACGAGAACCGTTGAAGTATACTTGAACATTAGTTCCCGTATAAATGTGGGCCACGTGAATCCAGCGGTTTCGGATGTCGGTGGGGGCGTTGAATTGCGGATCCCAGCACCAATGTTG
>JACNJI010000398.1 GCA_014382645.1 Verrucomicrobiota bacterium
GACCGACTTTAAGGGTTCGCGTAATGGACGCCATCCCTCCCTTCATGTCGGAAACTTCCACTCGAATTTTTTGAAAGCCGACCTTGTCGAAGCCATAACTGATGGAAGATTTGTTTAGAAATTGCTCCTTATCCAACATCACATCGTTGACAAACCAAGCGTAGGCGAAATCCTGATCTAGGTCAGGATCGTATTCAACCGAGACGGAAAGCGACACCACTTCTCCAACACTTGGCGATTGCCTATCGAGTGTGAGGCTGGCGACGGGGTCGCTGTTATTGTCATCGGCGTTCCCAAAAATACCATCTAGGCCATTGTGGGTCTTGTAGTGAATCACAACGTCAATGTATTCCATGGGATACGTACCGCCATGCCGGACGGGGGTAACATGAAAATCGGTTCCATAGTCGGAATAGGTGCGACCTATGAGTAGGGCTCCATCCGAGTATTTTTCCGGCGTTTCCCTCGTCATGTCCAAGAGCTTATTAGACAATGTCAAGGTTAGCCCCCGGTGATTGTATTCTCGACGATACCCCACCCAATACTGCCCCGAGACTGGGACTTCTACAAATTGATTGGTCGTAGCATTCCACTCCAAGGCATTTGCGCCATCTGGCCCGAACGGGCTTGAAGGAGCAACAATTCCACGCAAACCACGAGCAAAGCCAGCGCTGGACAACGCCCAATCGGCTTTCTCCAGCAAAGTCACCGCCGTAAAGGTTCCATTCGTTTCCATACCAATCCAATCTTTTTGGACAGAAACTTCAAAACCAGTTCCGCTGTTTTCAGCAAAAACAAGGCTCGGCTCTACGCAAAACCCGCTACCGCCATTAATAATTGTAAGGTTGAAATTGCCGTTGGCTAAACGCGTTAAGGTCGCGTTGACATCGTTTCCGGAACCGACGAATTTAGGGAGATAAGTCCTGGGTGCAATGGAACCATTTGCCTCGTAATCGTCGAATAATGTAACCGAAGACGGAATGGAGACAAGAAAAGTACCTTCCTTGAGCCCATAAGGAGCTATGCCGTTTTCTCGAAGGAACTCTTGCTGGAGCAAGGGAAGAGAAGCCAAATATTTTTCAGTTAGGTCGAAATCGTGGTGGTAGATTCGATAAAAGTTGGAATAATTCGCATCATGTTGAATCAAACCAGTACCCAAAACCATGGAATCGCTCGAATTACTTTCAATTTCCAGAACGTCACAACCGCGAATTTTACTAGTCGGCAATGAAACTTGTCCTGTCCTGTAAAACCCCTCTGGATCGTTTGCAGAAATTATGTCTTTTGCCCATAATGTAAAAGATGCGGTGCCCTCTGATTCTTCGGCTCCTACCGCAACAACTTCATCCGGGCTTTCCATGTGGCCACTTCCACCCATAACGGAAAGGGGATTTCCATAATCAATGTCAAAGCCATCGTCGCTTATCGGACTTTCGCCGTAAGAGACCCACTGGTTCGCATGCGGCAAACCAAAGCAATGGCCAAGTTCATGAATGATTACTCCCGATTGCCAGCCTGGGCAATGAGCAAAGGAACCTCCGCCTAAACCGCCGTAGCCGGAATGGGCTTTGGTTGTGATGAAGACGAACTTATCGTAACCGGAAATATCATAGCCTTCTGCGACGGCGGCGGCCAAGGCGTGCGAGGTCAGGAAGCTAAATGCGAAAGAACTGTCACGAGGTGGAGAAGAAGCCCAATCATAGAATGAATCGTCTTCCGGAAGGGTAACTGTCCCCGTTGTATTGTAATCCAAACGGCACCTTCCGTTTGATTCGCGCAGATAAAAAGTGCGGGTAGCTTCCATCTCCCTGTAAATCTCCCGGGATGTGCGCGGGGAAAAGTTTCCAAACTGACCAGACGCCTGCGTATCTTGGTTTTTGTAGCGAGCCGGGATAACCAAAACTCGGACCACGGTCGCATTTGAGTCTCTGCTCGCATTGGCAAAAGGTGTAAGTGGATACTCGACGACAAAACCCTTTTGGGGTGTCGAACTCGTCTCATTGTGTTCATCTACGAACAAGGTCAAGTTTTCTTGATTGAGAACCCAAGCCGAACCTAATCCGGAATTCCCAATAAGCTTGGCAATTGTTTTCCTTTCGGAAGTGCTATTGACCTCTGCCAAATCTCCACCCAACCCCTGAGCAACGATTCGGGCGTTTTGCCATGATAAATTAACGTCTAGCACCTGATATTGATATGTCGTAGAGTTGAGAACCTGACCTGATGCCCGATAAGCCTCGTAATTCAGAATCTTCCCGCCTCTAATCTCGAGCATCCGAGACCTACGGCTAAAGGATTCAGCCTTCACGCGAGAAGGAAATTCCAAGAACTCTCCGCAAATCTCGACATGGACACGATTCCTTGGCAACCCAGACTCCGCGGACTCGACCTCATCAAGAATTCTTGCCGGCGAATCAAGCAACGCAAGCTCCCCATCAATAGCCGCTCCCAAAACCGAGAGACCGCGCTTTTCCTGAAGCAATGCTCTCTGACCATAGGTCGAAACGTTGTATTTTTTCCCGTCACTCATTCGGAGTGTTCTAAATATCGTTTGCCGATAACCTTTTTGCGGTCCAAAACAGGCATGAAGAACTTCAAGATTGCCCACACCGGAAACAATATCGGCAAATTCAGCGCAAATTTCCGACGGCAGGTGTTTTCTCGTGGTTGAAGGGATGATTTGCCGCAAGGCAAGACGGGGACTCGCTTGAATTAACTTTTTTAGGGCAACTCGCCTTTTTTGGGCCAAATTAAGACCGACTTGCTTCTCTTTAAGACTTACAGACCTTGCCGGATTAGCATGTGAGGAAATCCATTCTCTAAAAAGTGCGAAGATCGGCTCCGGCAACTTTTTCTTTTTCTCGTTTCCGGTAGCACACCATTCCGGCCCAATTTTTTTGTTTTCTATATCCTGAGAAAAGGGATTTTGTTCTTTTGAGTTTGTTAGTGAGGAAGGCTGTCTAGTCTCACCAAGTGAAATAATTGATTCAGGACCCCCGTTCGGAGGTTCCGGGAGATTCGAAACCAACCAAGCCATACTTGCGTAAATACAGCCAATCGACATCACCCAGAGAATCTGGCGAAGTATCAATTTAAGATCGGTAGCCCTCTTAAGGAAGAAAAGCATTTAAGGGTTGAAGGGATTGGTTATTAAAAGATAGTGAACTTCAAAACTGACAAAGATGAGATCTGTAGAGTTAAACGACGGTATGCTATTTATTAATCATAGCAGACCGATCAAATCTGCCCAACTTTTGCTATAATATTTAGATTTATTACTTCTCCTGTTAATTATTATATTAGCGAAAGGGTAAAAAATGATGCATTTTTTGTAAAAAACACTTAAAACAAGTTTGGTAAAGTCTTTAGGGGCATGCCATAAAATAAACCCAAGGTTGAAGCTGTCCTAGCTATACAGCTGAAATCTTACTTGGGTTACATAATCGCTCATTATTTCCTTCGAACCTAAGGTTATTAATTTATCTAAGGATATCGTAGCTCTGTTCCGTCGATATTTTCGCACTTTTTAGGCAAAATTGCTATTTAACAAAAGGCTCACGGGGCCCCTCCCAGCTCCCCCTTGAATTGTCTTCTTATAGTGCCAGTTGGCGTCATGATAACAGGATCTTTGAAAATGGACTGCGGACTGATGTTTTGGATAACTTCTCGTACAGGCGAGCCACCCCTACTCACTATACTTGCCGAGACGAAAATAAGCAAATTTCGCTTCTGGTAACTTTCCGCCTGCGACTGAAATAATCTTCCGATAAGGGGTATGTTGCCTAGCACAGGAATTTTGTCGTTTACGGTCTTTACTTCTTCGCGAGTAAGACCACCAATAATAACGGTTGCACCATCAAAGATGGTTACCGTTGTATTCACTTTTCGGACTGAGAATATTGGCATGAGAATGCCGGAGGGCGATGTTACGATGCCCATGCCGGAAAAAGACGCCACAGAAGAAATCTGCGAGCCTCCGTATTCTATAAAACCATCGAATTCAGTTACTTTTGGATTTAATTCCAATGCAATAGAATTGTATTTCTCAATCCTTGGGGTGACGTCTAGGACAACCCCGACTTCACGAAAACCGGGTTGCTCATCGTCGGGCGCAACTGTATCAAATTGCGGGAGAGCCGGCTGCGGGAATTGCACGCCACCGCCTTGTTGGCCTCCTCCTCCGCCTTGTTGCTGGAGTTGCCAGTCGGTGGGATAAATGAATTCCTGAGCAATGGTAATGCTTGCTGGTTGGCCATCCATGACCGTAACTCGTGGGGCACTTAGCAAATCCGTACCTTGTTTTCTTTTTAGGGCGTTAACCAAAAGTGTTGCCTCCCTCATACCCAAAATGGAGCCCGTCCAATCAACCAATGAATCTACCCCTGCGCCAATTCCTATGTTTCCCGGCATCATTGGAATGGGTTGACCAAATTGCTTATTCGCCTCGGGATTTTGGTCATACGTTATTTGAATGTTCCTTTCCACTCCACTGGGAGAATGGGCCAAGGCTAATGTTCTGGTGTTCCCTTTGAAGTTTTTGTCGTATCTCATCAAGGGCTTACCATTTGAGTCAATTGTTGGCATCCCCGTGTCGGTATCAAAGATGGGTCGAGAATTCCCCCAGCGCATGTTCCAATCAAAGCTTATTTCATCCAAAACACCTTCTTGAACCTCGAGAAACTTTGTCTCAATTTCAACTTGTCGGCTAGAGTCTTGATCCAATCGCTCAAGAATACGCTCGATCAAATCCAAAAATCGCCGCTCGTGGGTAACGATCATTTGGAAGCCGTCAAATACGAACTTATGGCCTCTGGCGTCATCGAATGGTATGCCTGCCTGTTCGAGAAAACCGCGAATTTTGGCTCCGACATCGTCTGCACCTCCGCCGGCACCCCCACCGCCCGGCGGCGCAAAGGGATCGGCTCCACCACCACCACCGCCAGCGCCAGCCCCTCCGGTCATTCTTTGGATCGTACCTTGAGAAACTTCGTAAAATTCCGTTTCCAACCCGATCGGTCGGCCACCTCCGGCACCTGATTTCGAGAGAACAACCGCATCGTTTCTTACGTCGAAACTCCAACCGACCATTTCCGAAATAAAACTGATCATTTGATCCAGAGCCATTCCGTTTAAAGTGATGGTAACATTAGGAGGAGCCTCCCCCGCAACCTGTAAAACAACGATGTTTACGCCTTTTTTCGTAGGGTCAGGTTCGGCAAAGTCAAATTGCTTGGCAAGTCTTTGCAGTTCCGCCACCACTTCCGGTAAGGGAGATTCGAAAAACTGAACCGCTGGGATATTAATCGTCTTTAATTTTTCCAATAAATTGTTTCCTGTTTCCTGGACAGGCTTAACATCGTCGATTTGTCGCTCGAAAACCTTTGGTCTCTCCCATTCGCGATTAATTTCCTCAAGCATCGACTCTCGTGTTTGAAGATAGCCGAGATAGCTTTCTTCTTGGCGGACTTGGGCAATGCGACGAAGCATCTGCTTAGCTTCATAATTCTCTGAATAGCGGGCTTCGATAAGGCGGTAGGTCTCTTGAGCTCCCGTTAAATCGTTATTGATGAACTGCACTTTCGCTCGCATGAGCAATTTGCCCAAATCTTCCAACTGATCTTCCCGCTCGGGTGAAAATTCCGATATATGTCGTCGGTATGGGTTTTTCATATCATCCTCGATTCTGCCCCGCATTCGGTCGGATCTTTTCATGAGATTGTCTACAGCGCCTTTACCCTTCGTGGACTCTAGGCCTGGTCTCCCAAGATCCATGTCTCCCGCACCCATGACATTTCGATCCTGTAGAAGACCCGTCCTGTATTCATCGGTATACTGATTGGCCAATTCCCAATCTTTTGCCTTTCTTGCATCCTCCGCTTTTTCCAAATTGATTTGATTGCGAGTAATGGCGGCATCCAAGATGATTGGCCAAGTGCGAGTGCTTGGTTCAAGATAATTAGTGATTTTCACTAGATCCTGCTGTGCTTTTCCATATTCCTTGTCTCGGATATTGCCTTTGGCTCCGGCAAGCATCCTTTCGGCAAGT
>JACNJI010000357.1 GCA_014382645.1 Verrucomicrobiota bacterium
CTCTGAGTTCTTGGACGATCTCGATGTTGTACACCTCGCGAACCAATTCAGCAAGGATCGCGGTTTGGTAACCGGAACCGGTGGCAACCTCCAAGACGCGATCCCCATGCTGAAAGTTTAATGCCTCCGACATGAAAGCAACGACGTTAGGCTGTGAAATGGTTTGTCCGAAGCATATTGAGATGGCGTGATCATCGTAAGATTTGCGACGGCTATTTTCCGGTATGAATAGATGGCGCGGTACCTTTCGCATGGCACTCAACACCCGTTCGTCGTTGAAACCTCGCTCAACGAGTTGTCGCTTTACCATTATTCACGATCATCGAAATGTGTGCTGTAATTACTTTCCACGGATGGTGTGGAAAAGTGGTTTGCCCAACTGGCCGAAACCTTTTGATCACTGCGATGTGGTGCGGGCACCCGGGATCGAACCGGGGACACCAGCTTGGAAGGCTGGGGTTTTACCGCTAAACTATGCCCGCGTTTGAGAAGCTACGACCTTTTAATGGGTTGACTGTGTGGGTCAAGGTGAATTGATTTCTCAATGAGTGGATTGAACGCTTCGACGGTGTGGGTAGTCGTATGATTTGCCTGCTTGGTCTTGGTGTGAATCTTGGCGGATGCGGGTTCGCTAGAGTGGAAAACATACAATGGGGGTGGAGTGATGAGTAAGAAAACGATGTGGATATTGGCGGGTGCAGCCTTCGCCTTGAACTTGGTGGGTCTCCTATGGATTCGAAATGAGATTGTCGGGCCTGCCGCTCGAATCGAAGCGGAGGAGGAATCTGTCTTGCGAGTTGCGGTTTTCCAACCCGGAGAGGACGAACCGGCAGAGGATGCGGACAAGCTGTTAATCGTATTCAATCGGGAGCTTGTCCCTGCTGCCGAGGTTGGGAAACCGATGGGGTGGCAGCCTTTCTTGGTGGAACCGTTGTCGGAAGGACAATGGCTGTGGAGTCGGACGAACGCGATGGAGTTCCGCCTGAAGAATCCCTTGCCTGTCGGTAATCGTTTCTCCGCGAAAGCATCGGCTCATTTCGCCAGCCAACTTGGTGAACCCTTAGAAGGGAAAAAGGAATTTTTCTTTAATTCTTCCCCCCTCCGTGTCGAACATTGCTTGAATCTAGGGCGTATGGACGGCAGGATTCGAATTGAATTTCGCTTCAATCAGGAGGTTGAACCCGATGTTCTTTCCGCAAACCTTCAGGCGACTACCCGCGATCCTGCGGTCAAACTCAAGGGGGAAGTTCTCAGTACAGGAATGAATCGCCGGCACATGGTGGCTTTTGAAGAGCCTAAAGATCGATTCTTGGTAGTGAAGTTGAAGAAAGGAATGGCAGGTGTGAGTGGTCCTCTTGGACTGAAGAACGAATTTGTGAACGAAATCGAGCTTCGTCCCACTTTTGCCGCTCTGTCCGCACGTACCCCTTGGCGCTGGAGGACGGAGGAAAAAACTTCGGTCGAGCTAAGGTTTAACGAAATGCTCGATCCGTTGCAGACCATGCCCCGCATTTCGGTAACTCCAAAAGTAGAGGGAGTCACCTCAACCCTTTCTCGATATGGCATTCGCCTTCATGGTGCATTTGATTCTCCCATGCGGCTCTATCTCGCCAGAATCGAGGGTGATGTAAGATCATTCGACGGGCAGGTATTGCCTGCCGGAACTAAGTTTCGTTTCAAGATGCCCAGCCGTTCGCCGTCGATAGGTTTCGTTCGGTCTCGGGGTGTCCTTAGCCCAAAGGGCAACCTGAGTCTGGAATTAAAGACCGTTGCCGTTAGCGACGTTCGCCTTTCCGCGACCAAGGTGTATCCCAACAATCTTGCAGCTCATCTTCGTGGAGAATCCTTAAGCCGCGTCGGGCGGGAATTGTTCTCCGAGGTGGTGTCCATTGAGGGTAGGGCAGCCAGTTCGGTAAAAACGACTCTCCTTCGTTTGAGCGACTGGATCGAAAAACCTCTTGGCTTGTACTCCATCCAAGCCGAAGCCGAGAATCGAAGATGGACGTCCGACGTCGCCGTCGTCGCCGTGACCGATCTCGCCATCACCACGAAGGCTCATCCTTCAGGCATTCTCACATGGATTACCTCCTTGAGTGAAGGCAAACCCGTGGCGGGCGTAGAGGTAACCGTCCTTTCTACCAAGAACCAGCGATTGGCTGGGGGAAAGACGGACGAGCGTGGTCTCGTAGAGTTAGACGCCCCCGCCGACCATCCAGCGGGCGAACCGTGGATTGTCCTTGCGGCGAAGGGCGACGACCTCAGTTTCCGCCGGCTTGACCAACGAAAGTGGGACTTGCCGACCGTAAACAAGGATGGGCGTGAACCCCCAAAGGGATTGAACGGGTTTCTGTATGCTGCTCGCGGGATTCGGCGTCCGGGCGACGTGGTGCGGTTGACCGGGATTGTTCGTGATGATGCCGGTGAAGCTCCCGCTCCGAACATACCTTTTGAGCTTCGTATTTATCGTCCCGACGGCAAATTGGCCAAGACCATGCCCGTTGGCATGAGCAAGGGCGGAACTTTCCATACGTCCTTTGACACCCCCGAGGAAGCTTGGACGGGGACATGGCGATTCGCACTGTCCTTGCCCGGTTCGGAAACGAACATTGCGGAGACAACTACCGGAGTAGAGGCTTTCGTGCCCGTCCGCCTCGAAGTGAAGAGTGAACCGACTCAGTCGTGGTTCGGTCATGACCAACCTCCCGAGGTTTCGATTTCCGCTCGCTATCTCTTTGGAGTTGCAGGGGCTGACCTGCCGTTTCAAGTCGCGGGAGATTGGTCGAAAGTATCATTCGAGGCCGTGGGCTTGGAGGATTTTCATTTCGGAGACAAGGACAGTCATGAGAAAATGTCCTTACGCACCATCGATGGGATGACCGACGAAACCGGTTCCGCCAGCGTGTTCCCTCCGAGTGATCGGTTGTCACCTGGACTCTGGGAGGCCGCCGGGTTCGTTACTGTAAACTCTACGGGCGGCGCTTCCGTGAGCGATCGGTTCACCTTGCGAAAACTTGCTGCCTCGCGACTTGTCGGCTTACGCATTGCGAACGGAGGCAAACCGTTGGCGAGCGAGCCGTTTTCGATCGAGTTCGTAGCTGCCGGTCCGCTTGCAGATGAAGTACCTGTTGGAAACGTCGAAGTCGTTTTGGAAAAGCTGGAAACCGATTGGGTCATGCAACGTGTCGACGAACGCTGGACTTGGCATCGTCGGGAGGATGCCTTCGAGGTTACCCGGAAGCTAGTTGAAAACGTGGCCGGGGCAGAGGAGGATTTCGCCCGGATCGAGATGACTTGCCCCGAACCCGGAACTTGGCGCTTGGTTGTTCGCGATTTAGTCGGTGGAGCGGTGACTAAAATGCGCTTGAACGTCCCTAGGGTGGGGCAACCCATTGCAGCCACGGGATCTCCTCACCGAGTGGGACTCAGTCTCGACCGTGACTCCTATCGTCCCGGCGAAATGGCTCGTGTGGCAGTGGAAGTGCCGTTTGCGGGCGAATTGCTTTTGTCTGTTGAGACCGATCACGTAGCTTGGGCGGAAACATTTACCCTTTCGGAATCTCGGGCCGTATTGGAGGTTCCTCTTCCATCACGCATGCCCGGAGGTGCTTTTGTTACTGCATCCGTAGTGCGTTCCCTTGACTTTAAGTCTCCTGATTGGAAACCGCATCGGGCATATGGAATGGTGCGCGTGGCTACTGACTTTTCCAAAGAGCGCCTCGATGTTGAGTTGGATGTGCTCGACAAGGTGCAGCCGGGAACCGAGGTCACTGTTCGGGCTAAAGTGAAAGCCGACGAATCGGCTTACGTTCATCTTTGGGCGGTGGATGAAGGGGTTTTGTCCGTAACTGATTACAAGACACCCGACCCGACCGACTTATTCTTCGATCCTTGGCGGGCTAAGATAGATTCGGGCGACCTCTATCTCGAACTTTTGCCCGACCACAAGAGACCTAGCTCGATGGAGAGATTCGGTGCCGGGGGTGGATCCTCGCGTCGTTCGCTCGTTAAAGCGAGGTCTCCAAAGACCGTCATTCTCTGGAATGAGTTCGTCCCCTTAGGCAAAGATGGATTCGTGGAATCCAAATTTGCGATACCGTCTGACTTTACGGGCGAGGTTCGCTTTATGGCCGTCGCTGTGGCTGGGAACTCGTATGGTTCAGCCGAGAGTTCCATGACGGTGACTTCACCACTTCTGGTGGAGACCTCTTTGCCCCGTTTCGTCGCTCCGGGCGATAAATTCCTCTCTCCCGTCACACTTTTCAATTCTACCGATGAAGACATTGTGGCTAAAACCGAATTCATTCTTTCCGGTCCCGTCCAATTACTCGGTGACTCAAAACAGACTGTTGCCCTTGCTGCGGGTGGTTCAAGTACCATTTGGTTCGAAATGGAAGCCAAACGCCGCATGGGTGTTGCACTGGTTTCGGTCAGGGCCTCGGGCCACGGACTGCTTGCAGAAACTAGTGGAACTTTTCCCGTTCGCCCTGCTGCTACCTTGGACGCCGCTTACGAAACTTTCGTGATGAATGCCGGCGAGTCGCGGACAATCGAATTGCCCGAACGATTTCTAGCCGACGGAGCCAAGCGCACTGTCACCCTGTCGGCTTCGCCCGTCACTGACCTGCGACCCGCTCTCGACGACTTACTTGGTTTTCCATACGGTTGCGTGGAGCAGACCACAAGCAAGGTCATGCCATTGGCGTATGCCGACAAGTTGCTTGGTGGAGGGAAAGCGGAGTTTGCTAAGGAAGCGGTTCTTGCGGGCATCGAGAGGCTTTCCACTATGCAGACCCGCTCAGGTGGTCTTGCCTACTGGCCCGGTGGTCGAGAGCCAAACCTTTGGGGTACTTGCTATGCGTCGTCCTTTCTAATCGAGGCAAAAGCTGCAGGTCATTCCATCGACAAAGAATTTATCGATGGGGTGGTTGGCTACTTGCGCGAATCCCTGCGTTCAGGTGAAAACGACTTGCCCGAGCAAGCTTTCATTTGCCAAGTGCTTGCCACCTTTGGTCAACCGGAAACATCCCGTCAACGCTATCTCCTCGATCAAGTGGGGGTTCTCGACCTTGCCGGTAGGGCCCGTTTGGCAGGGGCATGGTTGGCGAACGGACGGCCCGACCTCGCCCGCAAGTCGCTTCCAGACGACACTCTTTCCCTAACCGTTTCGCGCACGTTCAAAGGTCGTCTCACCTCACAGACTGCGGCCGAGTCGGTTCTGCTTTCAGTCCTCCTCGATCTGGACGATCAACACCCTTGGATAAGTGAACTCAAACACCGTATTTTACGCGGGCGTAAGAATGGTCGTTGGAGGAGCACGTTGGATAATGGCCTTGCCATTGCCGCTCTCTGTAAGCTGCAGGCTTCAGCCGAAAGCAATGCAGGTTCCTTCTCGGGTGAGCTGATCGGACCTAATGGGACAGTCGTTTCCTTCTCATCGGAGGATACGACCGAAACCTCATTTGTCGGAAGCGGAGAGATTCGACTGTCTCCCGTGGGAGAAGGGAAACTCTATGTCTCCGTTCTAACCGAGGGTCTCGTTGCTCCCGAATCGATAAAACCCGTTAACGACGGCCTGAAGGTTCTGCGCCGTTGGACTACCGCCGACGGGAAGGTTCTGCGAGACTGGAAAGAAGAGGGGGGAGATCCCGTGAAAGTGGAGATCGGAGACTTAGTTTGGGTGGAGGTCAAGTTGCAGACTCTCGACGTGGAGGCTGACAACGTGGCTGTGGTCGATGCGTTGCCGGGTGGATTCGCGGTGGAGAATCCACGTCTGGCGACTTCGGCTATGCGGTCACCAAGTGAGCCAACCCTTTTTACCAGCCAGCCGGATAGTTCGCAGTTCCTTGATGACCGTGTCATCCTTTTTGCTTCAGCCAAGCATCGTCCGCAAGTTTTTCGATACGCCATTCGAGCAGTGGCGGGAGGAGAATTCCTGCTTCCCCCGGTTCAGGACTCCTGTATGTACGATGAAAGTCAGCGTTCTCTGGGAGGCATGGGTTCCGTAAAAGTGGCAGTCCGTTGAAAGTGTCC